>NZ_JAYGHC010000020.1:12232-23346 GCF_034932285.1 Cronbergia sp. UHCC 0137 | reverse complement strand
GTTATCTGCATCATAAATCAATATATTCTACCCATAGAATAATCAGATTAATGCGGTATTTGTTCTAGAAAAATTGACCCATTTTCACCTTTGTAATATTTAGGAATAAACCATGAAATTTCAATTACCTGCAACCGTTTTAGTAGCAACCTTAGCTCTATCTAGTGTTTTAGGATTAACATCCATAGTTCAAGCCAATCCTCCTGTTGATAATTCAGGAACTGATACTCCAGTGGTTGATACCCCAGTAGTTGATACTCCAGTAGTTGATACCCCAGTGGTTGATACTCCAGTAGTTGATGATTCAGATATCGCGGGTACTAAATTTAGTTGTGTTCCTGAAGGTAATGGTAACGTTGCTACAGTTGGTCAACGTCCTGGGGGACAGCCAATTCCTTTAATTGTTTGGACTAAAAAATCTTCTGATTACTTCGGAGGAGCATTCACTCCACAAAAACGTTGTAATATAGTTACCCCAAAATTGAATCAAGCTGTAGCTGAAAGTGGTGGTAGTTTAAAAGATGTTGTTTTAATGACTGGTAAAGTTAATGGTAGTACCGTAATTTGTGCAGTTTCTATTACAGATGACGGTTGTAATAAATCCAATATTCTCTTCACCCTTAAACCAGAAAATGCTAAAAAAGCAGAAGCAATCCTCGCACAAATAGTGAAAATTAGTAATGAAGGTGCCAGTGCTGGTGTAATTCGTGAAACAACTACTGGTCGAGTGCAGGTAAATTTAGGAGATTGGGCAAAATCAGCTATGAGTAATGGAACTCGTAAACCTGGGTCTTCAAAATTGTAGTAGATGTGGGAGTTTCTTGTATCTCATTGAATCGAAAACTGCTATAATTTAGTAGGGTGGGCAATGCCCACTCTGCTTGCATTTTAAAAATCAAACTATTAGTCCTATATTGATCAATAGGTATTCAAAAAATTCAAGTTTATTCCCCTGATTGTTTGTAAATTTTGTGAAGATTATGTAATGATAAACCAGATTTTTGTTTTAGATAAGAGATTTTTTTTGATATTACTCATGAATATATTTATGAGTAATTTTTATCTTTACTCAAATGCTCAAAATCTATCTACATCTGAAACGCAGAAAATAAATATTAAAACCGAGGAAATTGCTAAAAATGTAACTATTAGAATTTTAACTAAATCCGGTTCTGGTTCAGGAGTAATTATTAAGCGTAAGGGACAAACTTATATAGCATTAACAAACCATCATGTAGTAGCAGATAGTCCTGAACATGGTTATCAAGTAATGACTGTTAATGGTAAAATGTATCCAGCAAGGGAACTCAATCACGCTAAAAATCCTACATTAGACTTAGCATTGGTAGAATTTACTAGCCAAGAAAATTACCAAGTAGTACAATTGCAGAAATCACGGGCAATAATAGAAGGAGAAAGAGTGTATGCGTCAGGTTTTCCGGCATGGCATTTTACCTGGCAAGGAAAGAAAATCATTAGGTTTGAAGAAACACGTAATTGGGGAATTAGAGCTTTTAAGTTAACAACTGGAATTGTTAAATTGCAACTTCCTAAAACATTTCCTGGAGGGTATCAAGTTGGTTATACCAATGATGTTAGTCAAGGGATGAGTGGTGGACCGGTTTTAAATCAAAAGGGAGAGCTAATAGCAATTAATGGCTTATTAAAGTATCCTTTTCAAGGAATTAATGCTTTTACTTTTGCCGATGGTTCTGTACCGAATAAACAACTTTATTTAAAAATTGATCCTCTAAGTTGGGCTATTCCTATCAACAAAGTTATTGATTTTATAGAAACACAAAATATACAGCAGGGGGGCAGGGGGCAGGAGGCAGGAGGCAGGAGGCAGGGGGCAGGAGGCAGGAGGCAGGAGGCAGGAAAATTCTTACAATCTGCTGTATTAGATCAAACCTTGTATAATAATTAGTGAAATTAGTGAAAAATCTCAGAATTATTCCCTGGAAATATTAAATATGCGTTTATCCACTAATCAACTAACTAGCATTTTTAGTACATCGGTAGTGACAGCGATCGCTATTAGTATGCCAGCATTTGCCAACAGTATACCAGAAGGAATAGCCCAAGATGCTAGAGAATCTGTAGTGCAAATCAACAGCAAAGGTAATAATTCTCCCGGAGGTTCGGGAGTAATTATTGATGAAGAAAATAATATTTACACTGTATTAACTGCCAATCATGTTGTTTGTGATGCCTTAAACCGACCAGGTAAGATCACCTGTTCTAAGGATACTACTTACTCAGTTCGTACTCACACAGGGCGGCAATATGCTGTTAAAAATCGTCAAGTTTTACAAAAAGGTAAAGATGGAATAGATTTAGCGATTATTACATTTGAAGCTACAGAATATTATTCACCTGCAATTCCTGAAGATGAACCAGTAGAAATTGGTGCAGATATTTTTGTGGCTGGTTTTCCGGCAGTATTTGGCAAAGTTGGTGCGGATAGAGACTTTGCTTTTACTGGAGGGAGAGTAGTTTCTTATAATAAGAATGCAGTGAATGGCTATAGTTTAATTTATGATGCAAATACTTTAACTGGTAATAGTGGAGGTCCTGTATTCGATATTAATGGTAGACTTATAGGCATTCATGGACTTGCGGATGCTTCTGGAAAAGGTAAATCAGGATTTAATGCAGCAATTCCCATTAACACTTATTTGCAGATCAAAGAGCAACTTCGCTCAAATTCTCCCGAACCAATTTCCTCATCTGAGCAACCAAAATCTACTACAAATGATTCAAATTTGAAAATCCTTCAAAATTTAGGATATACTCCTATAACCTGTGATTTTGGTAGACAAATAGTGTCAATTATGATTTATAATAGACAATATTGTGTTGATCCTATTCCTCCTCTAACTCAGCCAAAATATAGATATAATCCGGCTACTAAAGAATTAGAAGTTTTTGATTCAACAAATCAACCTAATCCAAATGTAGGTTTGTAAAGAGAAAATACTCGGTACAAGTTTAAATTTCTAGATGAACTTAAAAGATTTTATCTCTGCTTAAAGAAGTAAAACTCTAAATTTGATTTCTATCCTTAGATTTATGAAATCCTGACAAACAAGGCTTATAGTTGGGTACTTAGGTGGGTCTTCCACCATAATTCGTAAGTGAGGCTAACAATCATGACTAATTCAAATATGTCCGATTTGTTTGTTGCGTTATCTAATGAGCAACAAGAATTTCTCACAGGTGGTGCTGATTTTGAGTTGGCTGGTAGTAACTATGCTAACAGACTAGCAAGTTTACAAGGTACTACTGCTTCCGGCCCTGCTGGTAGCACTGGTAACTCTATTGGTACAACTTCTGCGGTCAATACTGCTGCTCAAGATTTATTGGGCTTGGGTGTACCATCAATTCCTCAAGTTGGGGCGTTGGGTTCGGCTCCAGTTCTGACTGGTTTAGCAGAAACTCCTTTAACAGGTGGCAGTCCACTAGGCGGATTTGGCGGCTTTGGTACACCTGGCTTCTAAGTCAGCTAAAGTTTTTCACTATTCTCATAGATAACCAAGATAACTCAGAGATGAAACCTTCTGTTAAGGCTGGATACGGTGACAATACGTGGAGAATATCAAATAGTTTTGCATATACTCTACCAAAAATCTGCGATCGCTATTGCAAATAACTAACCGATTATTGCAGAGTTCACTTTGTTTAGCCAAATCAGGCTGCTTTTTTATCTCAGGGAGCTTGGTTTTCACTAATGGGAATTAGCAGTTACGGATTCCAGAAGTTCTTTCATTTAGCTTGATAATCAGTCAGTTTCTGGAATCCGCTGCTTAAAGTAGACAAGTTTGGCCAAACCTCCAGCCGATTTTACTCTTTTATGGAGGCGTATTTGCTAAACTATCTGGGCGGAGAATGGTTTGTGGGGGGTGAACAAAAAAATTTTCAACTGTGATTGACAATCACTAGCTGCTGATTGCATAGATCCATAATTTTATCTCTGCCGTTAGGTTTTACGCAATGCCATAGTTAGAAGTTTTTGTATTGATAATAATGGATAGGGCAGTAGTTCAAGAAACAAGGCTAAAAGATTAGATTTAGACTAAATAGTAAAAGGCTTCTAATACTGTCATCTGCTATACCTATTTAGTGAAGTTCTGGCTTAGAGATAACGCAGATTTCATTTTCACTGTATTTTGTACCCCGTGCATAAGTCCTGTAATGATTAATTTCATTCACTATTTAGTGTTTGAAATCCTTAATTTGAGTATTAAGTAAGTGAGGCTAAAAATCATGTCAAATCACATTCTTACATCTGAATTGTTTGTTACTTTATCTAACGAAGAACAAGCAGTTTTAACTGGTGGTGCTGACTTTGAATTGGCTGGTAGTAATTATGCTAACAGACTAGCAAGTTTACAAGGTACTACTGCTTCCGGCCCTACTGGCAGCACTGGTAACTCTATTGGTACAACTTCCGCAGTTAATACTGCTGCTCAAGATTTATTGGGCTTGGGTGTACCATCAATTCCTGCAATTGGTGCGTTGGGTGCTGCACCAATTCTTGATGGTATTGGAGCGAATCCAGCATTAGGAGGTGATGCCTTTCTTAATCCCGTGCTAACAAGTCCCGTTGGAGGTCTTGGTTTAGGAAGTCCTTTTTAGGAGTTTGTAATAGGTAGCTTATATAGGACTCCTATTTGAGTTTTGAACATACACGTAGGTTGGACATTGCCGAGAATCTGCGGGTTTTGTAAGGCATAGCCCTACCTACAATACTTAGATTTATTTAGAAATCATTTAGGAGTCCTATATCTATTAGACATCTGGTGAAAAAGAATGTAGAGAGGTTCCATGAAAACTCTCTACAAGGATTCTAGATTAGGCGGCTAGTTGAGGGAAAAGCTAATTTTTTAAGTGGGTTTCTGGAAGTCTCGGTTTGAGTATTAAGTAAGTGAGGTTAAGAATCATGTTAACTTTATTCATTGGATCAAAGTTGGTTGTTGATTTATCTGATAAGCAACAAGAGTTTATAATTGGTGGTGCAGATTTTGAGTTATCTAGCAGCAATTTTGCTAACCGATTTGTTATTTTACAGGGGCTAACATTTTCTGGACCAAGTGGGAGTTTTGCTAATTCCTCTGCTCAAACTTCTGCTATCAATACAGCAGCACAAGATTTATTGGGATTGAGGGCGCTAAGACTTCCTAGAATTGGTGGTTTGGGTTTAGCACCGATTTTATTTTAAAAAAGTGCTGAGTGGTAAAAACAAAGGTTTTTAGGTGTTGAGGAAGTCGTCTCTAAATTTATTTATGGAGAAATTATCTTTGAAATGTAAATGTTTGAGGTTCTAAAATATGCTAGTTCAAATCATTTTATCAGGGTTAATGATGGAGTTAGATGATTGGCAACAAGAGTTGTTAACTGGTGGCAATAATCCTCAGATTAACAATAACAATTTTGCTCAAAGAGTTGCAGATACAACAGGGTCTAATACTACTGGACCATCAGGCAATGTTACTAAAACTAATACTCAACTTGTTGATACGAGTAGTGGCTCACAATCTATATTGTCTTCAGATACGTTGGGACTTGCTCCTTTGGGAGTTAATAACAATATGGCATTAAACGGATTTTTGCCAGGCAATAATTCTGTAGCAATGTTTTGAGAATTTTAGTTTTTGCAGGATAGAGAAAATTGTTTTCTCTAGAATTTTTATTTAACAAAAAATTAGTGAGGAAGGTGAAAAATTATGTTATTTCTGCAAATGAAATCAGATTTGCTAGTTGAATTACCGCAGGAGGAACAGGAACATTTATCTGGTGGTCAAGCTGCACCTGCTGACCCATTGCTTGCTCCCATTGCTGCTTTACGAGGTAGGCCAGTCAATGCACTTGGGAAAGCTTTAAATGATGGTTCAGAAACTAAACTGGTAAATAATACTATACGGGGAGTGACTAATTCTGGTCCCTTTGGTAGTACGGGTAATTCCAATGCTGAGGGTGAGGGCTTGGCAACTGGGGCAGAAGATATTATGATTTTGCCTCCATTTTTAGGTTCTAGTCAAACATTGTAGAGGTTAAATAATTGAAGGAAATGATCAAGAAGGAGACAAAACAAACAAAAATCTAATTAATTTTATCTAGATGAGGGGTAAGTGAGGCTAATTATTATGTCAGAACAAATTATTGCATCCGAGTTATTTTTCGAGTTGGTTGATGAACAACTAGAGCTTTTAGCTGGTGGTGCAGATTTTGAACTGAGTAATACTAATTATGCCGAGAGAGTTATTACTTCTCTAGAGTCAACAGCTTCTAGTTTCGTTGGTAATAATAGGTTTGCGGTGGATGTAGATAAAGCCATTAATACGGCTGCACAAAACTTATTGGGGTTTGGTGGAGCTATTCCTGAAATTATGACTTTACCTCCACCACCGATTCTTTGAAAGTTATCAATTTTATGATTTAACGGGCAGTTGAGATATTGGTTAAGAAGGGGGGAGAGGAGACTGTTGCTACTCGCTCAACGTAAGTGAGGACTTTGAGGGAGTTTGAGCGTTCTCCTCTGTTTTTCTCCAAGCGTTGCCCACGTCAGAGATGAGAGTAATGTATTTGCCTTATTGCGGGCATTCATTACTCGTCCCCCACTTTTTATTATAGGTGAAAGAAATTTTTTTTGTTGATTCTTTGTGAAGTATTTGTAGACGATCGCTCTCTTGAAGATCCTGGCAAAATGGATGTTCTGGAGTTTTGCGTCGAGTATAAAATGACTATAATTTTGTAAACATCTCCAAAGACATATTACCTTAGACAGTTATTTTTCTGTGGCATGGGATTTGCAATCAAGTTAGGTGAGGTTATCTAAAACTGCCTATCTGAATGCGAAGTTAGATAATCCTATTTTCTGTTGATGTTTCAATTAAGAAGGTGAAAAACTGTGGACTCCTTTAGTCGTGAGGGAAATTATGTTTGGAATCGCTCAAATGAACCACATCCTGAGCAGTTACACGTTGTTGAAGTTAATGAATTTCTCCCCCGGATTCACAAATGGACTTCCATTGGTGTGGGAATTATATTCACTACATTTACAACAGGTATCGCTTTAACTACTGTGTTGAAGTATAAGGCAACGGTGAAAGTTCCTGCTAGTATTAGACCGATGGGAGAACTCAGGGTGATTGAGTCTGCTATTTCGGGTATGGTAGAGAAAATTGTCGTACAAGATAATCAGATGGTTATTGAGGGAGATGCGATCGCTTACGTGGATGATTCCCGTCTTCAGACTCAAAAAAATCAATTAAAAAGCAGTATTGAACAAGGAAAATTACAACTTGTACAAATTGACGCTCAATTGGGTGAAATTAATACTCAAATGTTGGCTCAGGCTAATTTAATTAATCGTACCATTGTCGCTGCCCAAGCTGACTTAGGTGGAACGCAACGCAACTATGATAATCAACAAATCAATGCTAATGCAGAAATGACTCAAGCGGAAATTGCTGTCAGATTTGCTCAGTCTCAAGTTAATCGTTTACAAGAAGAAAGCGCACTCAGGACAACAATAGAAGAAGCACAAGCGGCTTTAGATTTAGCCAAAATTCAGCGAGATAGATTACAAGCGATCGCTATGAGTGGTGCAATATCTCGTAATATGTTGGAGGAAAAGCAGCAAGCGGTTAAATCTGCTCAAGCAAGACTAGAACAAGCAAAAACCAATGCTAAAAATCTGTGGGAAGAGAAACAACAAGCTCTAAAAATCGCCAAAACTAATCTATCTAAGGCAAAAGCAGCCATAAATCCCAGTGATGCTGCCGTTGTTGTCGCTGCTGAACGGATTAAACAAGAAAGAGCCAAAGGTGTAGCTAATGTAGCCGCGTTAAAAAAGGAACTCCAGACCTTAGTACAACAAAGGTTAGAAATTCAAAAGCAACTGAATCGTACAGGCCAAGATTTACGACAAGTAGAAAAAGATTTAAATCAGACTGTAATTCGCGCACCTATCACCGGCACATTATTACAATTAAAGCTGCGTAACCCAGGACAGGTAGTTCAACCAAGCGAAGCGATCGCTCAAATTGCACCCCTCGATACCCCCATCCTAATTAAGGCTTATGTGCCGGCTCAAGACATCAACAAAGTCAAAATAGGGCAAAAAGTCGAAATGCAGGTTTCCGCTTGTCCTTACCCAGATTACGGCACGCTCAAAGGGATTGTCCAGAACGTTGCCCCAGATGCTATCCAAACCAATAGAAATAATCCAGGTGTAACCCCCCAAGTAGCTGGTTATGAAGTCACCATTGAACCAGAAACGATGTATGTGGGTAACAGCGATCGTCAATGTCTTCTCCAAGCAGGAATGGAGGGGAGAGCCGATATCATTTCCCGTGAAGAAACAGTCATGCGATTTATTCTTCGCAAAGCCAGATTAATCACAGATTTATAAAAATATCCTTCATTCTTCCCTTTCCACCATGTTTAATCTATTCAAACTCGGTAAAAACTATCAATGTGTTTTACAATTAAGCGAAGAAGATTGTGGTGCAGCTTGTCTGGTTTCTATATGTAAACATTACGGTCACTTTTTAAGCGTTAACAAAAGTCGAGAAGCCGTCGGAACTGGACAACTAGGAACAACTTTATTAGGTTTAAAACGTGGCTCAGAAAATTTAGGTTTTAATGCTAGAGCAGTTAAAGCCTCACCAGAAATAGTAGATAAAATTACAGAAATACGGCTACCAGCAATCATTCATTGGCGGGGTTTTCATTGGGTTGTTTTATATGATAAACGCGGTAGTAAATACGTTATTGCCGATCCTGCGGTGGGAATCCGTTATATCACTCGCCAAGAACTAACAACCGCTTGGAACGGCGTAATGCTCTTACTAGAGCCAGATCAAGAGCGTTTTTTTCAACAACCTCAAGAAAAAGCTTCAGGTGGATTATTACGTTTTTTTCGGCGCATACTACCCTATCGAGGATTACTAACCCAAGTTTTAATTCTCAATCTTATTCTTGGTATTTTATCCCTTGGTAGTCCCGTTTTAATTCAATTATTAACTGATGATGTATTAGTCCGAGGAGATACCCAACTACTCACAGTTGTTGTCTCATCTGTAGTTGTTATGACCTTATTTAGTAGTAGCTTGCAAGTCATACAGGCAACTATGATCGCTCATTTTGGTCAACGGCTACAATTAGGATTAGTCTTAGATTTTGGGCGCAGAATTTTACAATTACCTTTGAATTACTACGAATCTCGTCGCAGTGGAGAAATTACTAGCCGATTGGGAGATATTAACGAAATTAATCAATTAGTTTCTCAAGTAGTAATTCTCTTACCTAGTCAGGTTTTCATTGCTATGATTTCTTTCTGCTTAATGCTATTTTATAGTTGGCAATTAACAATAGCAGTTCTACTTTTTGCCGTTTTAATGACCTTATCAAGTCTACCATTTCTACCCATACTGCAACAGAAAACCCGCAGTTTATTAGTCTTAGGAGCAGAAAATCAAGGTGTGTTAGTAGAAACATTTAAAGGCGCGCAAGTAATTAAAACAACTAATGCTGCTCCCCAATTTTGGGATGAATTTCAAAGTCGATTTGGTCGTCTTGCTAATCTCACCTTTAGCACCATTCAAATAGGCATTATTAACGGTACTATCGCTAAATTATTTTCTACTCTTGGGGGTGTAATTTTACTAGGGATAGGCAGCATTTTAGTGATTAACAAAACATTAACCATTGGTCAAATGCTGGCTTTTAATGCCTTGCAGGTAAACGTTCTAGTTTTAATTAGTATGTTAGTAGGTTTGGTAGATGAATATTTCCGTTCTCAAACAGCAATTTCTCGTTTACTAGAAGTAATTGACGCAACACCAGAAGTAATTGGTGGTAGCGAAAAACCAATGGCAAAAATTTCTGGTAATGCAGATATTCGTTTTTCTCATTTGACATTTCACCACCCTGGAAGAGTGGATTTATTAGAAGATTTTTCTCTCAAACTTCCCGGAGGAAAAGTAATTGCGTTAATTGGGACATCAGGATGTGGTAAAAGTACATTAGCAAAATTAACATCGGGTTTATATCAACCAAATTCCGGTAACATTCGCATTGGGTTTTTAAACATTGAGGATATAGCCCTTGATTGTTTACGACAACAGGTAGTTTATGTTCCCCAAGAACCTCATTTTTGGAGTCGCACAATTTTAGAAAATTTCCGTTTAGGATCACCTAATATTCCCTTTGAAGATATAGTTCAAGCTTGCGAAATTGCTGATGCAGATGGATTTATTAGTCAATTACCAAACAAGTATCAAACCGTGTTAGGAGAATTTGGGGCCAATTTATCTGGTGGACAAAGACAACGATTAGCGATCGCTAGAGGTATCCTCACCAATCCACCCATTCTCATTTTAGACGAAGCCACCGCCGGACTAGACCCAGTTAGTGAATCTCACGTCCTAGATCGTCTCTTGCAATTTCGCAAAGGACAAACTACCATTTTAATTACCCATCGTCCCAGTGTAATTAAGCGAGCAGATTGGATAGTTTTAATTGAAAAAGGCCAAGTCAAACTCGAAGGTAGTCCAGAAAGTTTATTATCTCAACAAGGAGAACATTTAAAGTTCCTATCAGTATGAGGATTTATCTTATCTGAAGGTTCATATCATGTCCGGTAAAAACTGATTATTTAAGTTTCAGAGCAAGGGTATAGGGTAGTTATATTTCTGCACAAATGCAGTTATAATCGCTAATTCAACGGACTTGATGTTAATTTTATGAACGACAATAACACCTGTAATGATCATCCTCTATTTGATGATTTATCTGAAGCTGAACAAGAAAGTATAACTGCTGGACAAGATAATAATATTTTTGCCAGTAGTGATTTTTTCTTCCAAAAAACAGACATTCAAAGTGGCGCAGATAATAACTTAAATCTAGGAGGAAGTGAAACTAATTCACAAAGCTCTAACTATAGCTTGTCACAAATAACCATAGGTTCTTCTATTACATTTCGTTTACCTAATTTTAATTTAGGTAGAAATAAGTTGAAAAATTTATTATCTAATATCTTCCGTTAATTATTTACTTAAATAACTCAAGTTGTTAGTTATTAATTTTTCGGATATTTTGTAGTC
>NZ_JAYGHC010000020.1:11576-12185 GCF_034932285.1 Cronbergia sp. UHCC 0137 | reverse complement strand
TTTCTGACGCACCTTATTTGATCTAACTAGCAACTTACGTTAAATAGTAAATCTTGAAAATATATTTGTAGATACGAGATAAATTTTATTCTGTTTCTACAAATACTCGTCTGTCTTTATTGGTTAATATATTTTGAACAGAAAATATTAGGAGTTACGCATTGACAGAATCTATTACATAAGGCTTATGGATTTTATCTCTTGTAGGGTGTGTCAGACCTGATAATTGAGCATCTAACAGATTTTATCTATCTGACGCACCACAGTAATATGGGATAACAAAAGCCTGAAACTAGGCAATTTCATTCATACATATCATCGGCATTTTGTACAGTGCGTAAGTCCTGAATATTATCTATAATAATTTGAAACTGAACCAAAAGAAATAGATTTACTTTCCAGAAAGTATAACTATAGAATAATTAAAATTATAAGATTTTTATTAATAATAAATTGCAGGTGTTTATACGCCTAATTTAAGTAAGTGAGACTCAAAAATATGCCAAATCAAAATATCAAATCTAATTTGTTTGACGATCTATCCACAGAAGAACAGCAGCTACTTACTGGAGGACAATTCATGGGTGGCGGCTTTAGTGGAGGATTCCC
>NZ_JAYGHC010000020.1:0-11367 GCF_034932285.1 Cronbergia sp. UHCC 0137 | reverse complement strand
CTTTGGTGGAGGCTTCCCCGGTGGCTTGGGTGGAGGATTCCCAGGCGGTTCCCGTGGAGGTTTTCCTGGACGCTTGTTTTAGTGGCTACTAAATCAGAGAAGCTTAACGATTAGTTAGTACCATAATTTATAATTAACGGGGAAAAATAAGACTTAGATCACTCACTCACAATAAATAGATCAAATTCTGAGAGAGTTGCAGTAGTCTACAAGCTCAATTTAGGCATGATACAACAATACTGTTAAGTTAAAAAAATTGTAGGTTGGTTTCAGCAATAGCGTAACCCAACAAAATCTCGAAAATGTTGTGTTGCGTTTCCTTACTTCAAACGCCATTCGCCACAAGTCTGGAAACGCCCCCAACCCACGCAGATCAAACTTTTTTATTTTTAACTTAACAGTATTCCATTCTATAAATGAATAAAATACCAAATTGCCTAATTCCACACTCCCCGTTTACCTAATAAGTTAGATGATTAGTTCCGAGTTATTTATGGATAATAAATAATAGTTCATAAAACCAGGCAATATTTTTATTAAAATGATTTATCTAAATGAAAAATAGTAAATGATATTATGTGTCTAAAGACATAATTGTTTATATGATAATTATGACCGAAGAATTATTTAATTTTAATAGAAATTCTTTATAAAAAGAGTATAGATAAGTTTTACTTACCTATATACCAATTGAGGCTAAAAATCATGTCAGATCAAAACATCAAATCAGATTTGATTGAAGAGTTATCTTCAGAGCAGCAGGAACTTGTATCTGGTGGACAATTTGGCTTTGGCAGAGGTGGTTTTGGCGGACCCGGCTTTGGCTTTGGTAGACCTGGCTTTGGCTTTGGTAGACCTGGCTTTGGTTTTGGCAGACCTGGCTTTGGTTTTGGCGGACCCGGCTTTGGCTTTGGCAAACCTGGCTTTGGCTTTGGTAAACCTGGCTTTGGTTTCTTCCCCCCACGTCCTAGACCCTGCTGCTTTTTCTAACTCATCAAAGATCGTGAACTAGGCAATCTCTCCGTTACAGTTTTATAATTAGCGGAGGTGGAAAAGACTCTCATAACTCGTTCATTAATAATTAATTATATTTTGAGCGAGTATGAGCAGTCTAAGATATCAAAAATTTTCAATTGGGGAATAAAAAATATTTCTAGGGCTTACGCATTGACAAACTTTACTAAATATGGAATGGGGTTTTTCGTTTCTTCTACGGTGCGTTAGACCCAATCATTTCACCAGCATTAGCTATATTTTTTCATCTGACGCACCCTAGTAATGTAAGTTGCTAGTTAGATGAAATAAGGTGCGTCAGAAACTTAAAATTAGTCATTTCAGCCTAAATCATTCCGTCTGACGCACCCTACTAACAAATCATTAGTTTCTTACGAGTCCTATAGGTAGACGGAGAAAAACAGAAATGATATTCTTGATCAGTGATGAGTAGATTTTGAAAAAGGCATGATCAACTACGATTGGGAACATCTATTAAAAAAATTCAGTTACAAACTGATTGAGGGACGTAGAGAATATGACAGATGGGAATTAACTCCAGAGATAGTTGCATCTAAATGGTTAGGCAATCCAAGCGCATCAGAAGAACAAATTGTTTTAGCTGAAACCCGATTAGGAAAAAGATTTCCACCATCTTACCGAGAATTTCTGAAAGTTTCTAATGGTTGGTGTAACTCAGATTGGACTGATTTACAGCTTTGGTCAACCGAAGAAATAGAATGGTTTTCAACAAGAAATGAAGACTGGATCTTGGCTTGGCAATTAGATATTAATGAAGTACCTTCTGTACCGGATGATCAATATTTTGTTTATGGTGAAGCTCAAGATTGCATTTATTTAAGGCGTGAGTATTTACCCACTGCCTTAGAAATCAGTAGTGATAGCGGAGATGGTGATATTTTTCTGTTAATTCCTGATGTTGTTTTTGAGAATGGTGAATGGGAAGCATGGCACTTTGGCAATAAACTTCCGGGTGCTAATCGCTATCGTTCTTTTTATGAACTAATGTTGAAGGTTACGGAACAAGGTAGCTTTATTTATTAACCATTAATCCAATCTTGTAAAATTGCATTGACTAAATCAGGTGCTTCATCTTGAGGGCAGTGTCCCACACCTTCTAAAGGAATAAATTTTTGTACTTGGGGAAAATTGGCTAACTCTCTACCTAAATCAATGGGTTCCCAAGGGTCTGCTGTACCCCATAAAATAATCGCTGGACAAGGTAAAATAGGTAATAAATCTTCTGGTAATGGTCCACTAGAATAGGCGGTAAAAGCTAGAAAGACAGCCGCCGCACCAGGATCTTTAGCTGGTTTCATTAAAATATCCACCAATTCCTCTGTAACTGCCTCTGAGTCAGCATAGGCTTGAAGGAGGATTTTCCGTACAGTTTTTGGTTGGGCTAGTTGACGGAAAAAGAAGTTCCCGACTCCCTTGATGGATAAAAGACGTTGAAGTATGGGTGCGCCAAAACGCTTAGTCCAAGGTAGGGTTAGACGTTTACGATCATGTAATAAACGGAGAGAACAGTTAAGTAAAGCAACTCCTAAAGCAATATCAGGATTACTTACCGCCGCTTGCATAGCAACTATACAACCAATAGAATTTCCAACTAAAAAAGCTGGTTCACCTACTACTTCACGACAGAAGTCTGCTACTTGCTGTCCCCAAGTTTCGATGGTGTAAGTAATTTCTTTACCTGGTTCTGGTTTAGCTGAAGCCCCAAAGCCAATTAGATCAATGGCATAAACTCGACAATTAGCTCCTAGTACAGGTATATTTTTTCGCCAGTGCCACGACGAAGCTCCAAAGCCATGTACGAGGATGACGGCGGGTCCATTATTACCTTGTGTATGGTAAGAAATGGGGAAGTTTTGCCAATTCCAGGTTTTTGCTGTGGTAAATGCGTTAATTGAAGTTGTCATGAAGAATATGAGGATTGCAAAGCAAAGGCTGTTCTCTAACCTAGTGTAACCTAGCATCTTGATCTCATTTTCTGCATTTGTTAGATTAGGTGATAAACTCTAATAGGCATTAATTGAGCATTAAAGTAATATCAGCTAAAAAAACTGATAATAAATGCTTAAAATGACAAAATGTTATATTTAGGCATTTAATGAGCATTAATGTTAATTCATGACTTGAAAATATTAATTATCGCTACTTAACAAGTGACTTCATGGGAACGAATTACCGACGGGTTTTACTTAAACTAAGTGGTGAAGCCTTAATGGGCAACATGGGCTATGGGATTGATCCAGAAGTGGTCAAAGAAATAGCTGAGGAAGTAGGAGAGGTGGTAGCCACTGGTGTTCAAATCGCTATAGTTGTGGGCGGCGGCAACATTTTTCGAGGCGTGAAAGCAGCGTCGGCGGGGATGGATAGGGCAACTGCTGACTATATAGGGATGATTGCCACGGTAATGAATGCCATGACGCTACAAGACTCGCTAGAACGCATGGGAATACAGACGCGGGTACAAACTGCGATCGCTATGCAAGAATTAGCCGAACCCTACATTCGTCGTCGCGCTATCCGTCATTTAGAAAAAGGACGGGTGGTGATATTTGGTGCTGGTTCAGGAAATCCTTTCTTTACCACAGATACCACTGCGGCGTTAAGGGCAGCAGAAATTGATGCCGAAGTGATTTTTAAAGCCACCAAAGTAGACGGAATTTACGACGCTGACCCCAAGATTTATCCTGATGCCAAACGGTTCAATACCCTAACCTACGCTCATGTGTTAGCTAAAGATTTACGAGTCATGGATAGTACAGCGATCGCGCTATGTAAAGAAAATAATATCCCCATTCTTGTATTTGACTTAACGGTGCGAGGTAATATCCACCGTGCAGTCCTGGGAGAGTCCATCGGCACCATTGTGGGAGGTTCTTGTGAAATTAGCTGAAGCTGATAGTACGATGCAAAAAACTGTTGAGGCAACTCAACGGGCTTTTAACACCATTCGCACTGGTCGCGCCAATGCGAGTTTGCTAGATAAGGTACAGGTGGAATATTACGGCACACCCACCCCCCTGAAATCCCTAGCAAACATCACCACACCAGATGCTTCAACCATCTTGATTCAACCCTACGATAAAAGTAGTTTGAATATAGTTGAAAAGGCAATTTCCTTGTCAGATGTGGGTTTAACCCCCAGTAACGACGGTTCTGTGATTCGCTTAAATATACCGCCATTAACGAGCGATCGCCGTAAAGAACTAGCTAAACTTGCTGCCAAATATGCAGAAGAAGGTCGGGTAGGTATTCGCAATATCCGCCGTGATGCCATTGATTCCATCCGCAAACAAGAGAAAAATTCCGAAATTGCCGAAGATGAATCAAGAGATCAGCAAGACAAACTGCAAAAATTGACAGACAAATATACTGCCAAAATCAACGAACTACTGGCAGAAAAAGAAAAAGACATCTCAACTGTTTAAAATTTATAGGTGGGGAGAACGGCTGATTTCCTCAAGGAAATAACTTAATCGCCTCCCTACCTGTTCCCCCTTTTATTCAGGCAAAAAGTCATCCTCTATTACTTGTCCTAAATGATATGGGCAAATCACAGGAAAAAACTCCACTGGTAAACCAGTTTCAGCTTTTGCTTGCTTAACTGCTTGTGTATAACACTCTGCAAAAATGCTATCCAGATAAGGTTTAAGACTAGGAGAATCCTTGAGAGATTCTTGAACACGTCTACGATGTTCAATTATACTTCCTTCCCAGCTACCACTTCTCTTGTCAGGTTGAAATTGCCATTTGAGCAAATGTAGTAAAATCACAATTAGATTACTTTTGAAACTTTTGCGCTCACTCTTCCCCATGTCCCCAACTTCTTCAATCAGGTTTGCCCAGTCTACATTTGCGTAGTCGTGACTTTGTAATTTTGCCACAGTTGTTTCTATCCATTGCAGGTAGTCGGTTTCATATAGGCTTGGGGAAGGGGTTGTTAACAAAGACATGGTTGTTTCCATAGCTTTTGCTTGAATTATAGCTTTTCCGCGTTGCTGAATTGAGGTATGAAAGTCAAAAATTCCATCTCCCAAACTCTTACTCTCTGCGCCTCTGCGTCTCTGCGTGAAATAAAATCATTACTAAATTATTTTTCACTAAAAATTTACCAAAAAAAGTGAATGCTTATATATACTAGGAAACTAACTAATTCAGAAGTAGAAAATTAGCCATTATGTACGACTGCATCATCGTCGGTGCTGGCCCAGCAGGTGGAACAGCAGCATATCACCTAGCCAAGCAGGGTCGCTCAGTCTTAGTTTTAGAAAAAGAATCCTTGCCAAGATATAAGCCTTGTGGCGGTGGTGTGTCACCAGCGATCGCGCAATGGTTTGACTTCGACTTTAGCCCCGCTATTTCCGGCAAAGTAGACTCCCTGCGCTTTACTTGGAAATTAGACGATCCAGTAGAAGCGAAAATGGATATTAAAGAACCATTTTGGATGGTGCGGCGAGAAATTTTTGACCATTTTCTCATCCAGCAAGCCCAAAACAAAGGGGCGGAATTACGAGATAATACAGAAGTCACAGGTATAGAATTTAAAAGCGACCATTGGCAAGTGAACACAAAAAATGGACCCCTTACAGGTCGCTACCTGATCGCTGCTGACGGTGCTAAAGGCCCAATGGCAAAATGGCTAGGTTTCAAAGACCGTAAACGCCGTTTAGGTGGAGCATTAGAAGCAGAAGTTAGCACCCAATTAGAGAACCAAAATACTGCTCATTTTGAATTTGGCTTAGTTAAAAACGGCTATATTTGGAACTTTCCTAAAGCTGACGGTTATTCCATTGGTATAGCTACTTTTATCGGTGGTGAACCGCAAGACTTTAAGAAAATTTTAGATGAGTACGCCCAATCTTTTAAAATAGATGTCAAAACTAGCAAACAATACGACCATCCGATTTGTTTGTGGGATGGTAATCAAAAGTTACATACCCAAAACGCCATCTTAGCCGGAGAAGCAGCTTGTGTAGTTGACCCTATTACAGCAGAAGGTATTCGTCCCTCTATTTTTAGTGCCTTACTAGCATCAACAGCCATCAATGACGCACTTTCTGGTAATCTCAACGCCCTAGAACAGTACACAGAAGCCATACATGAACAATGGGGTAGTGATATGGCTTGGGCGCAAAAAATTGCCGGAGCATTTTATCGCTTTCCTAAAGTTGGCTATAAAGTTGGTTTTAAACGTCCTTCTGGTACTCAACTCATGGGGAAAATCCTATGTGGTGAACTGCGATATGGTGATGTAGCCGGTCGTGCCTTAAAGCGGTTAATTCCTGGTTTTGGCGGTTAATTAATTCAAGGTTTCTGATACCACGAAATAAATAACGTATTTTGTAGTCTGTAGGGTGCGTCAGAAAGAATAATTTGGGTTAAAATCACTAATTTTTAGTTTCTGACGCACCTTACTTCATCTAACTAGCGACTTACGTTATTTAGAATTAGCAATGTACAAATCAGGATTTTGGAATTTCTTATTAATGCGGTGCGTCAGATAGAAAAAATCTGTTTCATTCTAAATTATCGCGTCTGACTCACCCTACAAAATTATTAATTTTCCTATTTTTCCTCAAATTTCTTAATTAACCCCATAGCTTCAGACGGAATCTCCGTCACCAGACGAAAAGGAAACATCTGTGTTGAGGCATTTTGGGCATAATTTGAAGTGAGAATATCTGCATATTGGTTCGGTTCTGGAGTTAACCTTGCTGCCATTGCTAAAGTAATCCCTTGGACAAATTTCCGAACATCAGCAGCTTTTTCACCAACTACTTCCGCACCAGAAAAAGGTGTATTTAATTTTTGTTCTGGCTTGACAATAATGTTAGGATCTTGTACACTTAAATGAGTAGCACCAATAGCCACAACTAACCATTTAGGAACGGGAATTTTAGTAAATCCAATCATCTGTTCTGGCAAAGCTGGCGTAATTCTATCTGCTGAATTTGCAAGAACTAAAGTAGGAACTTGGACTTTACTTAAACCAGTTTCACCAAACAATAAAGAAGTTGTCGGGTTAAATACCACTACTTGTTTAACTCTGCTATCTCGCAATTGATAACTATTTTCTGGTAATCCTTGGGCTACACACTGAACCGTTCTTCCTAAACTTAATCCAGTCAGGTTACTTTTGCAACGTTCCTTGAGTTTTTCTAATTGTAATTCACCACCACCCAGGGCTAAAGCTGTCGCACCACCAAAAGAATAACCGACAACCATTACATTATTAGTAGCTAGTTTACCTTGCAGAGGATTATTAGCTGTTTTATTCAACCTTTCTAACTCATCTAAAACAAAACTAACATCTCGCGGACGTTCTAGAAATTCTTGGGGGTTTAACAGTGGATATTTGCTTTTAGCGCTTAACTTAGCATAAGCCGCATTACTACCGGGATGTTCTAAAGCTGCGACAATATAACCATGAGAGGCCAGATGTTCTGCTAAATATCGCAAGTCAGTACGAACAGAACCTAAGCCATGAGAGAAGACAATTAGAGGTTTGTTTGGAGTTGCAGAATTTGACGAATAGATATCTAGGGGAATATTGCGTTGGCTTTGTCCACCGTAGGTATCACGCTTTTGATCATTTAAAATTAAAGTAGTCACTTTAACTGTAGCATTTCCTAATTTGTTAGGGTCAACAGAGTAAAAACTTTTAACTTTTCTGGAGTTTAAGCGGGGTCCCAATGCAAATAGAAACTGTTGAGTACGCCAAAAATCAGTATTTAGATTCCGTGCAACTTTTAACGCTTGCGGAATATTAATTTCCAGGCGTTTACTTGGATAGGAATCAATAAAACTGACAACAGAAAGACCTTCAGGTTTAGCAGCGGCTAAAATCAAACCTCCTCTGAGTGCTTGCACTCCCGCGTCATCTTTACGAACTAAAGCAGTTGAGATATCATTGAGGATAGTATTACCAATTTGGGTATTCAGTAACCTACTCAGGGTGACAACATTGATAGGTATTCTGATGCTAAATACCTGTAGGAGAAAACGACGTTGTTTTTCCGATAATCTTTTAGTGTAACTTCTTAAACTAGCCGGAAATTCTCCAGTTTTGGCAATATTTTGTAACTCTGTCAAAGGGATAGTTTCTTCTAAAAGACCATAGCGCACAACCACTGTATCAGCAGCTTGAACAGAAGAATTACCTGCAAAGATTGGTATGAGTGCGATACCTACTGTAAAGGCTTTTCCTAACTTAGAGAAAACTCCTTTGATTCCCGTGAAATTTTTCCAGCTTTTCCCTGTAAACATTGTTTCACACCCAATTCAACTTAGGGGATTGTAACTGATTTTAGGATCTTTGACTTGAATAGAGTTGAAAGTCAATACTTGCCGGTTCTGAGTTTTTGTAGTAACTGTCTTGATAGATAAAATAGGTAAATTATAGATTGCCATAAATTACCAAACAAGATTGGAGGTATAAAAACGATAGTGAAACTTTATGCAGAAATTGGTTGTGAGTCGTGAGTCATAGACCAAGGAAGATGATCCCGAATCATCGCATTTAAGATGACTAACATTTTACGAACACAAGCAGTAATGTCATGGAGATTGTTGTGGTGATCCTTGCTACAAAACGGTCTTTTTTGACCCAGGTTGGGACGGTCTACCACTTCTTCTAACATACCTCTAAGATACAAGGTTGGGTTTCCTTGCGTCAACCCAACAATATTAATAACACTATAATTGCAACTCAAAAAACCTATAGCTGTTCACAGCATCTCACCCAATCATCACCAACTATCATGTAAATAAGAGAAGATAATAGAACCATCACAGATACACCTGGAAATATTCTCCTGACCCAATACTTTTCGGTTAAGGAATGTAGAGACGTTCCATGGAACGTCTCTACAAGGGTTTTCGGTTCACGAATTTGCCTAACCGAACAGTATTGTCTCCTGACCTGATTTAGATCCCCGAAGTATAAGATTGATTATAGATATGATAGAAAAATCTTGAAAAGAAGTCCGGGATCTTTGACCATGAGTTATAATCAAGATTAAAGTCATAACCATAAAACTACTATGACTATCCAAATCCTAGACAAAACTACCGCAATTTCAGAACAGCGATTTCTTCTACCTGGTCATTACACCTGGAAGGAATTTGAAATAATAGAAACCTTAACCGCAGACGCAGGAAATTTGCGGATAACTTATCTTGATGGGTGCATTGAATTTATGACACTTGGTGAACAACACGAAAATATCAAGAAAATTATCGCTATTTTGATAGAAGCATATCTTTTTGAAAAAGGGATAAACTTTATCCCAGTAGGTAGTGCTACTCGTCGTGCAAAAGAAAAAAGTGCTTCCTTTGAACCTGACGAATCTTATTATATCGGAGAAAAAAAAGCAAATCCAGATTTAGCAATTGAGGTTAATATTACCAGTGGCAGTATTGATAAACTAGAAAAATACAAAAGGTTTAATATTACCGAAGTTTGGTTTTGGGAAAATAACCAATTGTTTTTATATCATCTCAGAAAAGATAACTATGAGCAAATTAATCAAAGTAAATTATTGCCAGATTTAGATATAGATTTATTGACAACTTGTGTTTTAATGCCTTCCATTATTGATGCGAGAACAGAATTTATCAAAGTATTAAAAATTAGTATTTTGTAGTAATTTGTAGGTTGGTTTAACGCAAGGAAACCCAACAATATCCACCATTAATAACGCACTTATTACTTGTAGCATAATCAAACTACATTGACGGTGAATCAAAACTTATGGTTTGAACAATTACGTATCAATGGCCAACAAAATTATGAACGCAAAAAGGTTAAGCTTTTATGGGGGGTTAAAAGCTATTTCAACAACAATATTTAATTTAAGGTATACAATCAGTTATCAAAAAGATCATCGATAAAATCGTAAAACTAGAGAGAAAAACTAAGATAATAAATAGTACTTTTGACAAGCAATAGGTAGGAATTGCAAGATATGACAATGCGACTCCGTTAAGTTAAGAACTCGTTGAAATCCTTGTATCATTAGAAGATGAATTCCTTGAAAGCATTGAAATATCCATCTTAATGTAGGAGATTCTGTTGGTTTATTCAGTTGATTTTTAACTGTTGCTTTTTGGGCTTTTAATGACTATTAATCCGGCTTCTGAAGTTGTAGTAACATTGATTCCTCGACGACGCAAACCTAACGCAACTGCATTACTTACATTTTCATCTAAATGGAATTTAATTCTCTCTGTCATTACGTCTATTCAGTTTTTCTTGGAGAATCGAAGGAGTCTGTGCTTGTATTTCTTGGATTAAAGTCTCTGATTCTGATATTTGCTGTCTAATTTCTTCTTGATGATCATAATAGTATTCTACAGCAGCATAGATATCAGATAAGGTAATAGTAGGATGATGGTAGAGAATTTCATCAGGAGACATTCCCATTTGTTCATACCAAATCACAATATCCTGAACTCGAATACGATGTCCAGCAATGCGGGGTTTTCCTCCACAAATACCAGAAGTGATTTCAATATGTTCTTTGATTATATTGATTAACATAATTGATTCTCTTTTTTATTCCAATTATATGTTTAATTATCTCATAATTATTTTACTTCTGATTGTGGTTTAAAGCTGCTTGAATTTGAGGATATATTTTCTCGTCATATCCTGACTCATCCAACATCCATTCGTTTACTAATTCTAGTATTTTTTCTACAGAATCATCTTTATTATTTTCTAGTTCGATTAACTGGTTGGTACTTTCATGAAACTCAATTTTGGCTAAATGCGAGAATTTAACTGTAACTAAAGCATCAACTATTTTTCTAACTTCTAATAGTTGTTCTAGAGAAAGACTGTCTAACTGTTGGACAATAGGATCAAGTTGTAGTATTTTACTCATAATTTTATTTAAGAAGGTATACCCCTATTTTATTATATAAATAGCTCAATCTAAAAAAATACAAAATGTAAAGCGTGGTATATTTCGTAACACGCGAATAAATAAAAAAGGTGCATTATGCGATCGCTAACACACCCTACAAAACTTTTACATATCTGTTCGTTCATAAAATGCGATAATTGCTTCTCCCAGTCCTTTAATAATACCTGCTGCTATTGGCGCTTTAGCTGCCCAACCTGCAAATGGAACTAAATTTAGTGCTTCTAATGCAGCTAACTTTCCTAGAACAGCAGCTAAACCTACTACACCTGCGGCAGCAACAGCTTCTCCCCACTCATAATCATCTCCTCTGTAGATTTTGCCGATTTGGTAGCACATTGTTATCTCTATAGTCACTAAGGCTGCGGATGTTGTACCCGGAAATACGGCGGCAATTACTAACCCTGCTCCT
>NZ_JAYGHC010000019.1:110726-111883 GCF_034932285.1 Cronbergia sp. UHCC 0137 | reverse complement strand
CCTGAAAAGTGTTCACTATGGTGGGTTTAGGCAACAATGGTGTAGATGTTGTCCTAATGAAGGGAGAGTGAAGGATGAATTTTCAGTCGGTGATTTCGATATTGCATCAGTTTTGGAGTGAGCGTGGTTGCTTGATTGCCCAGTCCTATGATATGGAAAAGGGTGCTGGTACTAAGAACCCCCATACTTTTTTAAGGGCGCTGGGTCCGGAACCTTGGGCTGTTGCTTATGTTGAACCTTGTCGTCGTCCTACTGATGGACGGTATGGTGAAAATCCCAATCGTTTTCAACACTATTATCAATACCAAGTTTTGATTAAGCCTTCTCCTGATAATATCCAGGAGATTTACCTGGATTCTTTGAGGGCTTTGGGTATTTGTCCTGAAGATCACGATATTCGTTTTGTGGAAGATAATTGGGAAGATGCGACGGTGGGGGCTTGGGGTACTGGTTGGGAGGTTTGGTTGGATGGGATGGAAATTACTCAATTTACCTATTTCCAACAGTGTGGTGGTATTGATTGTCGTCCGGTGTCGATTGAGATTACTTATGGGTTGGAGCGATTGGCGATGTATCTTCAGGAGGTGGAGTCGATTACTAAGATTCTGTGGACTGATAATATTAGTTATGGTGATGTTCATCTCCAGGGTGAGATTGAGCAGTGTATTTACAATTTTGAAGCGTCTAATTCGGAGATGCTGCTGACGCTGTTTAATTTATATGAGCAGGAAGCTTCTCAGTTATTGGAACGCGGTTTGGTGTTACCTAGTTTGGATTATGTGATTAAGTGTTCGCACAGTTTTAATTTGTTGGATGCTAGGGGGGTGATTTCTGTGACGGAAAGAACTCGCTATATTGCCCGAATTAGGCATTTGGCTCGACGTGTGGCACAATTATATGTGGAACAGCGAGAAAAGTTGGGTTTCCCTTTGCTGAAGGAAAAAAGTATTACCCAATAGACATCTCGAAAAAAGAATGTAGAGATGTTCGGTGGGATGTCTCTACAAGGGTTCTAGAAAAGGCATATTTAATTTTCACCAGAAAGGTGCGTCAGAAACTTAAAGTTCGGGATTTTAGCCTTAATTATTCTGTCTGACGCACCCTACACACTAGAAAATATCCGAAAAATAAATAGGGTTTGCTGAATAAACCAAAAA
>NZ_JAYGHC010000019.1:105278-110609 GCF_034932285.1 Cronbergia sp. UHCC 0137 | reverse complement strand
TCCTGACTCCTGACTTCTGACTCCTAGCCCTAACAAAAAGACTTTTTCAGCAACCCCTAAATAATCTGTATTAACCGAAATTAATCATTTCCAGCTTGATTGGTACGGTGCGTCAAATAGGAAAATATGGCTAATGGTGGTTCAATTAACGGGTGTGACGCACCCTAGAAGAAAGGAAAAACCGCAATTCATATTTAGTAAAGTTTGTCAATGGGTAAGTTACATACTTTATAGGTGATTTTTTGCCATTAGCTTGATCATTTGTAGACAATGGCCAGCGATCGCATTTTGTGGATCAAATTTGAGTGCTTGTTGCCAAGAGGCGATCGCTTCTCTCCATTCTCCTTGCAATGCCGATAATTTACCCGCTAAGGCATGAAAGTCTGAATTGCTGAAATACAAAGCTAGGGCTTGATTGTTGTGGGTTTCTGCCTGTTGATAATGCTTGATGGACAAAAAATGAATTGCCTGTCTGTGATACCAAATAGCTTGGTCGTGCAGACTTAGCAAGTCAGATAAATCGGCTTTGCAGCGTCTACAAGTTGGGGAAGGGGAGGGTAATGGAGAGTTATTGCTGTTAGTTTCTCCCCCCTGCTGCTTTGCTCCCTTGGTTGGACGATAAGTTGCTCCACAAACAGGACATTTCATAATTATCACTTTCTATTGCTTATTCATCATTGGTACTGGCGTAGTAAAGAAAGTCTGAGAGTTCTTCTTGTAATTGGGTTAATTCCGGGCTATTGTTTGCACGTGCATTTTCAATCTGGGTTAATAAGTCTTGTAATTCTTCTGCTTGTTCAGAATCTAGGGTCAGAAGTGTTTGTTGAGCGCGGTCTAAAAGTGCTGTTAATTCTGGAGGAATTTCTTCGGCTGAGATTTCAATTGTTTCATCAGCTTCAAATAATGCGTCTATGTCTGCCCTGGCTTGCTTCAATTCATGGCTGGAAAGTTTTTGAATACCTGCATTATTGACTACTAGGGTGCCCTGTTGACCTTTGCCTTTTTCAGTGGTGGTGACGGTGAGAATGCCATTCATATCAAAGTCAAAATGAACTTCGATTTGAATATCTCCTGCTGGTTTGGGTGGTAGGTTCTCTACCTTAAAAGAGCCTAGAGGAACATTTTCTTGAGCGATCGCATTTTCTCCCTGGAAAACTTCAATTTCTACCGCTTCTTGTTCATCAAACACGGTGGAATAAACTTCAGAGCGAGAAACGGGAACAACGCTGTTGCGGGGAATAATTACACTGAAGTAACCTGGCATCATCCCCATTGGTGTAGTCACGGCCGCAGCGATACCCAAGGAATGGGGAATTACATCAACAAGAATCGCATCTACGGATTCACCTACCAACACCCCGGCTTGTAAAGCTGCTCCTAATGCCACACAAAGGTCTGGTTGAATGCCATCGCTAGGTGTTTGTCCCAAATGTTCTGAGATCATTTCTTGGACTAGGGGAATGCGTGTAGAACCACCAACTAGGATAATCCGGTCAATATCACCTGGTTCGAGGTCTGCATCTGCGAGGGCGCGGTCAATTGCTTCTAGGGTTTCTGTCAATAGGGGACGAATCAGTTTTTCCAAATCTGCCCGTGCTATTTCTGTCTCTAAATGTAGTGCTGTCTTGCCTTTACTGCCTAAAAAGGCTTCTCGAACTGTGGCAAAGCCGTGGGAACTCAGGTCAATTTTTAACTGTTCTGCTGCTCGTAGGAGACGCGCTTGGGTGGCAGCATCGTCTGGTACATCTACACCATGCTGTTTACGAAATAGATCGGCAAGATGGAGTTGCAAAAGCCTATCGAAATCGTCTCCACCCAAGCGGTTGTTACCATGAGTAGCTAATACTTCTGTGACTTCACCTGTAATTTCCACAACCGAAACATCAAAGGTACCACCTCCCAAGTCATAAACCACAACCCGTTCTGTGTCTTCGGCACGCAAATCATAAGCTAAAGCTGCGGCTGTTGGTTCGTTGATAATTTGCAGTACCTCTAAACCAGCTATTTCGCCAGCGGTTTTAGTTGCTTGCCGTTGAGCATCTGTAAAGTAAGCGGGAACTGTAATTACGGCTTGGGTGATTGTTTCTCCTAAAGCGCTTTCTGCCCGTTGTTTGAGGGCGCGGAGAATAATTGCGGAAACTTCATGGGGTAAGTATTCTTTATCTCCTAAAGTGGTTTTGTGGTCAGTTCCCATCCAGCGTTTAATTGACTTTACGGTGCGTTCGGGAGCAGCAGCATATTGACGGAGTGCTTCTCGTCCCACCAGCACTTTACCTGTATCACTAAATCCGACGCAGGAGGGTAAAATCAAGTCGCCATCTTCTCCTGGCAATACCCGCACCTGTCCGTTTTCGACGATCGCCACTTCGGAGTTTGTTGTACCTAAATCAATACCAACTGCTTTCATAGTTCCAAATTTAAAAGTTTTTTGTCCCTGGTGCGATGCCTGCGGCGAGCGATAAGCTATTACATAAGCTCACACCGTAGGTAATTACAGATATTGTATTTTGAAGTGTGACAATTTCACCAATAAATATAAGGCTACAAGATATTGACTAAATAAGTCATCATTCTTAGGATCAACTAAACAAGGTAGAACCCATGGAAGTTAGCCACTTCTTATACCAGTAACTCGGATAGGTTTTGCAATTTGGCGATCGCTGTATCACGAGTTTTCGTAGGAATTATCCCATTTAGTCTTCTTTATTTGTCTAGCCTGTTAAATTTCTAGGACTACTAATTTTCAATGAGATGAGATTGCAGCCTAACGGTCTAGTTGAGCCGCTATGGACAAACTATGCTTTTTAAGATCGCTTTTGAAAGGTCGGCTCCAACGCAGTGTTAGACGGTGCTTACTTTACGGATTTCTACGCTGCCTTCCTCAAATACTTGAACTGTGAGTTGATAGCCCTCCATCAATGACATTCCAACTAAAGGTTCTGAATCAGCTTCATCAATTGGGATAGTCAGATAATCGCCATCCCACACCACAATTGCTTCATAGACATTAAAAACGCATTCACTGCCATCGCCAAGAATAGCGCGTCCTCGTCTTTTCCATTTCAGATTTAACCGATCAATCAGGTCTGGAGGCAATGAAAGCCAACCATTAAAACCAGTATCGACAATCGCATCTTGCGTATAAATCTTTCCTTCAGAGTCACATATTGATAGCGAGATAATTGCCTCAAAATCTGCGTTAACAATTCCTGAGATCATACTGCTCTCTTTGTTCGTCCACCAAATCGGCGAACGTGGCGGGAACCAACTCGAACAATCCAGATTTGAGCATCTGGGTGACGGGCTTCGAGCTTATTGCAAGCAGCTATTTCACGAGCATCAACTTCAAAGTCTCCAGTTTCAATGTCAATTGCTACGATTTTGCCTTGATTACCAAATTCCACTTGCGGACGTATTTGATTTTGGTAAATGAGATCACCTCGTTGGGCGAACTCTTCTTTGCTATAGCGCGGGTGATGGAATGACATGATTGTGAATTTCCCTTGATCATTGCCTTGTCTAGCATTATAGCTGACCAGAAATAGCTGTGAATACATTACTTAATATCAAAATAAAAATAAGGTGCGTTACATTTCATTAACGCACCCTACAAGATCAGCGATCGCACTCAAAATCGTCAGGCTCTTCAAAGTTCGACGGAGGAAGACGAACAATGTATTTTGATAGAGGTGATGAGTCGATCTACCCTTGTAAACCAATCAGTTCCGCAGTACTCATTTAATAGTAATAAGAACTGCTTTTGATCTAGTAGTTCAATTCTTGAATCTTTGTTAGCCATTTGAAGTGCACCAGACTCAAAGCGTCCAGTCGTTACAAGGACACCTCTAGTAGCTCGGTGATCATCAATAGTGCCAAGCAATTCACGCACTTCTCCCTTACCAACAGGATTAGATTCACGCCACTTCTTTGCCTGAATGACGATCAAATCCTTCTGTCCACATATATTTTTTTCAGCAAACACATCTACACCATCATCATTGCCACGAGAAGTCACCCTTACATTGAAACCCATGTGATCATATACCGCTCCACATAACCACTCTAGTTCGCGCCAATGAAGTGAAAGTAGCCCTCGTTCTGCGCTGTCTATTGTGTGAAAACTTTCAATATACCGATTACGAATGATTGCTTCGGCATCAAACAAACCTGACAAATAGTTATCTGTAAGTAGACCAAAGTATGGGTAGAAAAAAGCATTTATAACATTCAGTGCCGTTCGCGGATGATGAGGAAGTAAATCAATGACCCATCCCAAACCTTCCCATACTGG
Organism: Cronbergia sp. UHCC 0137; assembly: GCF_034932285.1. Classification (NCBI taxonomy): domain Bacteria; kingdom Bacillati; phylum Cyanobacteriota; class Cyanophyceae; order Nostocales; family Nostocaceae; genus Cronbergia; species Cronbergia sp. UHCC 0137. Next base: position 106,318 of record NZ_JAYGHC010000019.1, on the reverse strand, counting down.
ATATTTGCCGTGACTCTTAACATGATAGAGTAGGCGACGGTCGTGCTCCTTTAACTCATTAAGACAAGTACCCTTTGATAGCTGGGAAATTAGAATTTGAGCATTCAATTGATCACTAGGATTTGATCCAGTCGAAACTAGAAAGTGCCGCAGCAAAAGTTTGACATCTTTTTCCGGTCGTAGATGTGCTGTCCTAAGCCATTCGTTTTTGTGATCTTCTGTAGGAAACTTATTCCTTACAAAAATCATTCCTGTAGGTGGTTTGCGGAGAAGCTCTAGCCACTCATCAAGAGTAGTTCCATCTACGTCAAGAATCTTTGTATCATTCACAATTAACTCCTAATCTTTTCCCGCACCATCATTTATTCAGGGCTGTCTGAAGTATTTTTGTCGTCCAACGGCACAATTGAGCGGCAAGCGATCGCCCCTAAATCAAAATTAAAATATCACAATATTGTCCAGTTTAATGCTTTGCGGAACAAATTGCCTTAGCAATCCCCCCGTAAATATTTTATCTGAAGTAAACATGGCTTAAAGCTCTTTATCTGCCAGCCTTTAAAACTTGTTCGGCTGTCAGTTTGAGATTTGGAAATGTGAGAGAAGTAATCGGTTGATCACCACGAAACTGCTGAATTTCATACTCTCCTTTGACTAAGGTACAAATCGAAAGGGTGGGTTGTTTCGGTTTCCCAATATGTCGAGTCCCACCTAGACCCGCATAATCCGCAATCCAATATTCAGGAATACCTAAAATTGCGTAGTCTTCGACTTTACGCGCATAATCATTTTGCCAGTTGCTACTAACTACTTCCATCACAAATTTAATCGAACTGCCCAGGGTGAGGATTGATTGGTCATTCCAAAGTAGTTCTTTGGCAAGTTCATTGCGATCCACAACCATAACATCAGGTCTAAATGCTGTCATACCCAAGTTAGAAGGACGTAGTAATCCTCGCTGAAGGACAAACCAATTTAAACCTATTGCATCAATTTGGGCGCAGATTTTTGTGGTGGTAAAAGCTGAAACTTCTTCATGGTGG
>NZ_JAYGHC010000019.1:63849-105171 GCF_034932285.1 Cronbergia sp. UHCC 0137 | reverse complement strand
TTGGTATTTTGGTTGCAATGGTCATAGGTCAACTTAGCCCCATCAATATCATCACTCTAGCATTTTCGCTTTTTAATTATTTATCTTGGTAATTCCTGTGGAGTGCTTTGCGATCGCCCTATAGGAAATGTTACAATGAACAAATTTATTTCTCAAACGAAATGTAATGCGACAAGTTTCAGTTTCAGAATTAAAGGAAGATTTTACTTACATTATGGAAATTTCAGTATAATCGCCAAGTTTAATTTCATTGATAACACTACAAACTTTATCGGTCTGCGTGCGAATTTTTGGCCGTGAAACAGAATGTTCCGTCAAATATTGTTGCAAAGGTACAGGCGTTCCCTGGTCGAAAAGAATTCTCATAATTTACGCTGCAACAGCCAACATATCAAGTTCATAGTTCAGCACAGCCTCGACTTGCGATCGCTGTACTGGCGGAAACCACTCCAAAAAATCTTCTACTGTTGCACCATCACGTAAGTTTTCAAACAATGCGGCAACTGGAACTCGCGTCTTCGGAAATACCCAAGCACCACTCATTTTTAATGGTTCTCTTTCGATCGCATCTAGATTTTCCCAATGCCTCATGTACTATACCTCCGTAAGTAAAAACAAGCCCAATAGCTTGATTGTAAACTAATTTTAAAGCAAGAGCCTGACTGTTTAAGCGATCGCACTATTTGATAATAAGAGGAGAGGGCGATAGCGTCTCGTTCGCGTAGCGTTCCGAAGGATAAGCGATCGCTCTATAATTACTTATGTTTGGCAATCGCCGATAATTTCTCCAAACTCAACAACTAAGCAATTCATTTTTGAGTGCCTAGTCTTGGCTGAAAACAGACAACTTTAACGGCGCTATCGGTTTCGGTATAAAGGTCTAGTTGAGCCGCTATGGACAAACTATGCTTTTTAAGATCACTCTTGATGAGTCGGCTCCAACACAGTGTTAGACCTCCTCAGTATTATTGCTCATCTTTGCTTGCAAGTAATTCATAAAACTCATTCAGTTTTCTTCTCAAAAGGTCTTTCGGGATGAGTTTGATTTCGTATTCCGCAACAACTGTAGGACTGATTGATCGGCTGAGAGCATATTCGACAACTTCATCATCTTTGTCTCGGCAGAGTAGAACGCCGACACTAGGATTTTCATGAATTTTTTTGATATCACGATCAAGAGCTTCGAGATAGAATTCAAGTTGTCCAAGATATTCGGGTCTAAATTTATCGATTTTGAGTTCAAAGGCAACGAGGCTCTGGAGTTCACGGTGGTAGAAAAGGAGGTCGATGAAAAAGTCACTATTACCAACTTGGAGGCGATATTCTTCTCCAAGAAAAGTAAAGTCTCGACCAAGTTCTAGGATAAACCCTTTAAGGCAAGAGACCAGTGCTTTTTTTAGATCGTTTTCGGAGTGGTTGGAAGGTAGGTTGAGAAAATCGAGGACGTAACTATCTCGAAAAATTCCAGCAAGGGGTTTAGGGAGTTTCGTTTGTAAAAGTTTGGCATCGGCAAGACGGGTACGCTCGAAGATACCACTATTGATTTGGCGATCAAGTTCACGGGTACTGTAGCGTTCGGTGGCAGCGAGATCAAGGTAGAAAAGCCGCTCAGCTTCAGTCTTACAGCGTGACATGATGATCCGATGGTGAGTCCAACTCAATTGCGTCCGCAGTGCGGTCGTAATTTGCGAATCTGGATAGGTTTCGTAAAACTGTCGCATTCTTTCGAGATTGCGCTTTTCAAATCCTTTCAGTCCAGGTTCTTGGTTTTCGATAAAGGCTGCAAGCTGCTCGATTGTTTTTTGTCCCCATTCACTTGTAGCTAGGCGATCGCTGATGTACCTACCAACGCTCCAGTATAATTTGATCAGTTCTTGGTTGGCGGTAGCAATGACCTTTTGCTGGGCAGTTTTGATGAGGGTGAGGACTTCAGCAAATTGAGGCTGTAAAGAATCTGACATTAAGTGATTTACTGAAAACTCCAGTACTGTAACTTCTTCTAATCAAGAATACTTCAAAAAACGCTAAAAAAGAGGATGCTTGGAACGCATCCTATGAGGCGATCAATATTTAGAAGATCCTGACAGGGAAAATTGTCAAAGCATCAATCTTTTTTAGAGTAGATGCCTCCTCCATAAACTATAAATCCGCAGTAAACAAAGGCTGGCATGATCAGAGGAATCCACCATTTGCCTAGCAATCACCATTAGTTGACAGGTGTACTCGGCTCAATGTTATTAGCAACGATAACCCCTAAACCAGTTGCCAAGCTTGCAATTACGTGAATGTAAATAGGACATTTGAAGCCAGCTTTCCACCATGCGACTAGAGCGCATATCAAGATAAAGATGATGATTCCTGCTTTTAACGGATTCACGTTTGAACTCCAACAAGTTGAATTAATACGATTCAATAGCCGCTAGTAATTTTTGATGCCTTATACCAGCAGCTTTAACCGATATTTAGCAGTATTCTAGTATGTTAATTCTGTGTATTTTTGGATGGATTCTCCTGAAAACTGTTGGTGTTACCGTAGTTTACACTGAAAACATCTGTTTCAGGCACTTTCTCATAAAAATATAGCGGCACAAAATGTGCATGAAGTCTTATGGGATAAGGGATTCAGAATTAACACACTAGCAAGAGCCTGACTGTTTAAGCGATCGCACTATTTGATAATAAGACGAGAGGGCGATAGCGTCTCGTTCGCGTAGCGTTCCGAAGGATAAGCGATCGCTAGTATATTTATCTTGGCGATTCCTGCGGAGTGCTAGTTCCCTCCGGGACGCTTTGCGTAGCTTGCTTCCCGTAGGGTACGCTATTGGGCTATGGGGAATGTTACAATAACCAGAGTTATTTCTCAAACAAAATTTAATGAGACAAGTTTCAGTTTCAGAAGTAAAGGAAGATTTTGCTTACATTATGGATAGTGCTCAACAATAACCCGTTCTTGTTAAGGAACATGACCACAATTATGTGGCTATTATTTCGATGAATGATTATGAGGATTTGGTAAATATTAAAAATCTGCGTTTAAAAAATATATCGGCGGATTTAGGGGCAGAAGCTCAGGCAAATGGACTAACCTTAGAACTGTTAAAAGAGATACTTAATAGTGATGCTTAATCGCTATGTTTTGGATGCTAATGTCTTAGTTAGTGCTGTTTTATCTCCTGGTTCTACTGCTAATCTAGTTTACCAAAAAGCTCTTGACACTGGCATTTTATTGATTTCAGTTGAAACTTTTGCGGAGTGCGAAAGTGTGATATTTCGTTCCAAATTTGACCGATACATTTCTGTAGTAACTGTAGTAACTGTAGTAACTGTAGTTGGGTTAAGGAACGCAACCCAACAAGTTAAGCGAGAACGATGTTAATTAATTTTGGAGGGGAATATTGTTTGTGTGGAAATGTTGGGTTTCCTTTCGTCAACCCAAACTACAAGATCGGCGATCGCACTTCTTGACTGAAAATGGGAAATGCTATGGCAATGGCAGATATGAAATTCGATCACTGTACTCGTTATCCAGAGAAGCAAGAGCGGCCAATACTAATTCCTCAATTGTCTCGCCTAAACTCATACTTGGATTGATTTGGAAGATTCCAGGAACGTGATGCCCCTGAGCAAGATGATCGATTAGATGGACAGGCATAGAACTCCGATTATTTGTTACAAGAATAAAGTCATATCTTTCACACCAAAGCAGGATATCAGGATCTAAAGTACCTTTTGGTGGTGTGTTGGGGTCGCCAATTGACCAAACTACTAAATCAGGTTCTTTGCGGCGTAGCTGTATTTGATAAATTGGGTTGAGATTTTCATCCATCAAATACTTGATTCGCATAGGATTTTCCTAATGTTAGTCGTTCGACTCGAAGTTGACGCAGTTTTTCGGAGATTGGCGGCGGATTAAGTTTTTGCTCTTCTCTCATTTTGTTTCCCCACTCTAGCCAATTTGTGAGGTACTCACTGATCTGTTCTTTGTTATGAAGATAGTAGAGAACTGTGGCATAAACCTGCTCCAAGCTTAATGATAGGTAGGTTTTAGCAATTTCTTCAGGTGTTCGACTGCGATAAATGTAGTCATATAAAACTGTTTCAATGCCAATGCGTGTGTCTTTTAGGCGAATGTCATTGGCAGTGAGAAAGATAAAGTAATCTTCTAGTTGCATAGTTGATGTCTCCAGAATATTAGAACTAAACCAAAAAATCATCGTCATAATCTTGCCATGATTACCTGCCTCAATTTATGGACTTATTTGAGTTTGGTAAACTCTTCTTTGCTATAGCGGGGTTGACGAACTGGCATAATTTTGACTTTTTCTTGATCATTAGCTTATCTGGCATTATAGCTGACCAGAAGTTACTCCAAAAAAATTGCCTTTGTTCAAGCAAAAATAAGGTGCGTTACATTTTATTAACGCACTCTACAGTATCTACTTAAATAAAACTAGAAAACGCTGGTTGGGTCTAACGTTTGAATAAATTGTTAGGCAGCAGCCGACAGATAGTGACCGTGAATGGTGATCTTTGCTTGTGGTTGATCAGTGATATAGCCATGATTTTCATATATAACTCCATAGTAAAAGTCACAGGCAAATCCTGTCAACTTATACAAAAATTTTCCACATATCCCCTGCTGTTATCCAAAATTTTTCTGTGTAGTTTCCCCTCTTTAGGGTATTAAATATAGGTTTTCTATATAACATTCTATGGAGTAAAGTCCCTCGCTAATATTGCCAGTTTTGAGTTCTAGGCGATCGCTATTCCCGTGATTCGTGAGTTTTAGGCGATAGCGAAGCGCTCCGTAGGAATCGCCTCAATTGTCTATCTGTTAAAGGTTTTGCGGTATGCGATCCCTGGTTGATTTTTTGCGAAATTGCGATATAAATGTTATGCTTAACGTAACACATAACGCTTGCCTATGCCTCAAAAATATAAAGACAAACGCACGGCCGAATTTGCTGCGGGCGATCGTATCAAAGAATTTCAGGCATTTGAAAGACAAGCATACAAACGTCTAGAAATTCTAGAAGCCGCACCTAATAAAGAATCCTTAATGGCTTTGCCAAGTAACCATTTTGAGGCACTGAGCGGAGATAGAAAAGGGCAGTACAGCATTCGTATAAATGACAAATGGCGTATTTGTTTTGAGTGGACAGAAACAGAAAATCGGCCATTTAATATCGAAATTGTTGATTATCACTAAAGGAAAAAATAACTATGGCACGACCTGCAATTCACGCTGGCGAAATCTTATCCGATGAACTAAAAGAGCTTGGGATTAGCGCATCAGAACTAGCGCGATCGCTCCATATACCCACAAATCGGATTACGCAAATTCTCAAAGGGCAAAGAGGTATCACGGCTGACACGGCATTACGTCTAGGACGATGGTTTGGAACTGGTGCAGAACTATGGCTTAATTTGCAAAAAGCTTATGAGTTACGCCTAGCCGAAGAGTTAGCGGGAGAAGAAATTAAAAAAACGATTCAACCTCGTTCATCTATAAATAATCAGCCGTTATTTCAAGTTTAGATAAATAAATTTTGAGGATCGGGAATGCGATCGCGAACCGCGACCTAGCGATCGCTATTCCTGTGAGTTTTGATTATTAGGCGATCGCCTCAATTGTCTATCTTTTGAAGGGTTTGCGGTATGCGATCGCTATTCCTGTGAGTTGTGAGTTTTAGGCGATAGCGAAGCGCTCCGTAGGAATCGCGTCAATTGTCTATCTTTTGAAGGGTTTGCGGTATGCGATCGCTAGAAGCGATAGTTTTTAATCAGTCTCTGGTGTGAGATTGAGGTTGCGATAGATTTGCTCAATGGGAAAGCTTAAATTAATGCTTTTGAGTTCCACGATGTCACCTGCTTGATAGTTAATAATTAACCAATCACCTGCTTCGTTTTTGTGATACAAATCCATTTCGATGCTGGTGGAACTCACTAATAAATAATCCTGTAAAACTGGATTTTTGCGGTACAGTCTAAATTTGCCACCACGATCGTAGGTTTCAGTGCTAGGTGAAAGAACTTCAACGATGAGGCAAGGGTATGTAATGTATTGGTCTGTAGTTTTATCGTGATTGTCGCAGGTGACGCTGACATCTGGATAGGTGTAGTTATTTGTGCCAACAATTTTAACTTTCAGGTCTGAGTTACCTGTTATGCAGTTACTAGCGTCTAAATGGGTATCAACCATAGTCGCAAATCGAATTGCAATGCGGCTATGATTAACGCTGCCGCCGCTCATAGCGTAAACTTGACCGTTAATCAGTTCGTGTTTTTCTAGTTGCTTTTCTTCCCAAGCAAAGTATTCTTCTGGGGTAAGTTGGGGAAAGTTTTCTTTAACTAGGGTCATGGAGAAATCACTCTTGGGTTAGTTTTGGTACTATTTGACGGTTTACACAAACATTTTTTGCAGCAAGCCTTTTTTGAATTTTTCGGATTCTTATATCATTGTGACAAATGATGTTTACAATGGGCGTATGCCTTCGATTAGCTTACTTTCATTATGACAAAGAACAAGGCTATCGGCGATCGCTATTCTTGTGATTCGTGAGTCTTAGGCGATTACCTCAATTGTCTATCTTTTGAAGGGTTTGCGGTATGCGATCGCCCCCAATTCAAAACGAAAATATCACAATATTGTCATAAATGATCGCCTTTCCGACTGTATTAACGTATTCATTTATTGGCGATCGCTGTATAACGAGTCTTCAGAGGAATTATTCCATTGAGTCTTCTTTATTAAATAGAAAGGGTGGGTTGTTTCGGTTTCTCAATATGTCGAGTCCCACCTAGATCCCCATAATCCACAATCCAATATTCAGGAATACCTAAAATTGCATAGTCTTCGACTTTACTCCGATAATCATTTTGCCAGACCGCCTAATTGAAAATTCAGAAAAATTAAGAATAACTGTAGTCAAAAAAAGAGGTCATCATTGACCCCTTGACAAATTAGTAAAATAATGTTTGGTTTATAAGAATTAAGACAAACCAGCATTAGTACCTTGCTTACCAGTTGCCAATTCTACTTTAACGATTTTACCGCCCATTTTCTGAATCCGTTGTTGTTCACGGAACCAGTTTTCATAAGGAACTAGCTTGGTGAAATAAGTATTTTGTAGTTCGCGTTGGGTGCGAGTACGAGTTAAGCTGGGAACACACGCAGTAATTTTAAACAAGCGGGACATATTTTTCCAATCTCCAGTGCTGTTTGACTAATCTTTTTTATGTCAAAATCTTGAGTGCAAATCTTTAATTATTCTCAAAGGCTGGAAATCAACCATCAATACCAGACCGCTAATACTCACAATTAATAAGCAATAGAACGTCCTAGCACTCACAATTGATTCCCAGACCCTTAATCAAGTCGCACCTAAATTATTAAGTGCTAACCCACTTCTAGCTCAAGCCAGAGGAGATATAGTCGAAGTAAACGCCCATTTCTTTACCAGCGTCAGGACCAACCAAACTAGCGGTTACTTCCTTCATAGCTTGGATAGCTTGAACGGTAGCGCCTACGGGTACTCCCAAGGAGTTGTAGGTTTCTTTCAAACCATTCAATACACGCTCGTCTAAGATGGAAGGATCTCCAGCTAACATAGCGTAGGTAGAGTAACGCAAGTAGTAATCCAAATCGCGGATACAAGCTGCGTAACGACGGGTGGTGTACATATTACCACCGGGACGGGTGATATCAGAGTACAACAAAGACTTAGCTACAGCTTCTTTAACGATCGCAGCAGCGTTTGCACTGATTGTGCTGGCAGCACGAACACGTAGTTCACCAGTAGCAAAGTAGCCTTTTAGCTTTTCTAGAGCGGAGGTGTCAAGGTACTTACCTTGAACGTCTGAAGAATTAATAACCGAGGTAATTGCGTCTTGCATTGTTGTTTTTTTCCTTATTTCCAACCTGATTGCAATAGTTTAAGTTGCAGACTACTGCATTGCACCAACAACGTAGTCGAAGTAAGAACCAGCTTCAGCAGAGTCTTCAGCAGACAATAAGCCAGCAGCAACATTCTTCATCGCGGTAACGCCACCAGCAACAGCATCAATAGGTGTGCCGAGGGATTTGTACATTTCACGTACACCAACGATACCGATTTCTTCGATGGGGGTAACATCGCCAGAAACGATTCCGTAGGTAACGAGACGGAGGTAGTAGTCTAAGTCACGCAAGCAGGTAGCTGTCATTTCTTGACCGTAAGCGTTACCACCGGGGGAAACAACGTCAGGACGTTTTTGGAACAATTGGTCGCCAGCTTGCTTAACAATGCGCTCGCGGTTTTCGGTCAAAACTTGAGCAATGCGGAGACGGCGATCGCCACCGGAAACAAAGCTTTTGATCCGATCTAATTCGCCGGGGCTGAGGTAGCGAGCTTCTGCATCAGCATTCACGATGGACTTCGTGACGATACTCATTTAACGGATTCCTCCAGAACTAATGAAACCAGAATTTGATTAAACTGGTGCAACTAAAGCAGGTTCAAGGCAAATGGGGGTTTAATTTTTTGTGAATTTACTGGAATTAATCCAAGTTCACAAACTTCTAAACTCAAATACCTTTCGCAAAACATTTTCCGGCATTATGTTGAGCATTTATGACTGCTCTTAATACTTTGTAATATTTATTTTCAGATTTGCGTTGTTATCAGCAGTCTGAAAGCCGGATGAGCAGTGGAAAAGGGGGTAAAATAGGAAGTTTTTTCTTTTTGTAGAGACGTTCCATGGAACGTCTCTAGATTCTTGATCGGATATGTCTACTAGTCTTAGCGGACAGAACGACCTGTTAACACTGAGGGAGACAGACTAGACCATGATTGTTTCACCAAATCCGCAGCCGCTTGTACACTACCCAGATAGTTACCTGCGGGTAGTGATGGGTAACGGTTGTAAGGAACTACATCTTCACCAAAGTATTGAGCATATTCTGGGCTATTGACGATCGCTTCCACAGCAGCCTTTAAACCGCTATCAGCCAATAACTTGTTATATTGACGGATTTCCCCTTGAGTGGCTGGTGCGCGACCCAATAGGTGACGGAATAGGAACTCAATTACCTTGGTGTTGGGGTAGGGAGTGTAGAAACGCTTGCGATAAACATCGGAACTAGCCAACGTTAAGACAAACTCCCGAACGCTGATTTCGCCGTTACGCAATTTGCTATCTAAATCTGAACGACGGAAATACTCAGGAACTTGTCCGCTAAATACATCCATCACTTGGACATAGATAGCATTAATCACCTGGTTGGTTTCCGGGGAATTTGTGCCAGTGGTAGCGCGGTAAATCCGGGCTGGCTTGCGGCGAGTTGTACCCACACCAACTTCTACAGACTGACCACGACCATCGTTGAAAGAACGACCCAATTCAAGGAACAAGGGTTTAGTTTTGTCCATTTGCTTGGCTTTGGCTGCCAAATCTGCGATCGCCTTCGCTAAAATCGGTGTATTCTCGGTTTTAATCCGGGGCTTCACAGTTTTAAAGCTAGGAACAACCAAATCATCGTTCTGCTTAGTTAACTGGTTGTAAAGCTTCTCGGTATTCGGGAAGTTAGCCGCAGGTAAGGTGGGGAAGCGACGATAAGGAACAGTATCTTCACCAAACACTTGACGATATTCTGCACTATCCACCATCTCGCTAATAAAGGCACGAATACCTTGAGTAGCTAAAATTTGGTTGTATTTGCGAATTTCCGCCTGGTCAATAGGTGCGCGACCTAAGAAATGCTTAGTACCCAACTCAATTACTTTCGTATTGGGGTAAGGTGTATAGAACTCCTTCAAGTACAGGTTAGAATAACCCAAACCTTGAATAAATTCCTTAACGCTAATTTCACCATTTACCAACTTACTTTCTAGAACTGTAAACTCATTCTTAGAAATGTAAGGAGCAATATCCCGCTCGAAAATCTGACGATAAGCACCGCTAATCACAGTTTCAATAGCAACCTTGTCATTGCTAACTGCTGTCAGCTTAAAGACCTTGGTTTGCTCACGCTGCTTAGTAACACCTTGGTTGATGCGGAACTCAATATCTGGTTCAGTCCGCATTTCTGTGACTGCACCCAATTCCACAAAGCGGGGTGTTTCTTGTTTCTCAACATTCGCCAAATCTTCACGAATTGTACCCACGCGCAATTGACGCAAAGACACACCCGCAGGAGTTAGATAGCGCTCGTAAGGAACAGTATCTTCATTGAAAGCTTCACTGTATTCAACACTGTCAATGATGGCATCAACAACAGCATAGAAGCCCTTCTTAGCTGCAAGGTCAAAATACTTATTGTTCTCTTGACGACCGTAGGTAGGACGACCTAGCAAACGACGGTGGATATATTCAATGGACTTACATACATATAAAGAAGTCCAGTACAGCTTACGGAATAAATCCGACTTAGCTAACATCCGCACAAACTCACGGACAGTAATTTCGCCGTTTTCCAGCTTAATTTCTGCCACCTTCAGCCGTTGACCTTCGTAAACATCACGACCGAAAACTTGCAAGTATGCTGCTTTAATTACCGCTTGGGTAGAACTTTCTGAGAACTTAACACTTGCACCCTTGGCAGCTTTTTTGCCAATAGTTCCAGGAAGTTGGTCTAACTTGAACACCTTAGCGCCCAAAGTACCAGGAGCTACACTCCGTGCTTTAGGATTACTCAGTTGGTTATTAATCCCAGGACCTTGGTGAATTAAGATCCGGCGGGTATCTTTACCAAAAGGTGCAGGACTGCTGCTGGGGTTGCGAGTTTCTTTCGGGAAAATTGCCCCAAACTGAATTTCCAAGGGGTCATTACCAGAACCGTAGGGATGTTGGTCGGGTAATGGCTGTTCGTAAGCAGCAAAGGTGGTAATGAACTGAGGTACTTTACGGAAAGGCGCACTGTAGTTAAACAGGTCTTGTTGTGGACCCCAGTTGCGACATTCTTGGGCTTCTTGACCCAGACCCCGGATGTAGGGTACTGTTTCTTCGCCAAAGTAATCGGCGTATTCGTCAGAATCTACCAAAGCATTAACTAAAGCTGGTAAACCCCCTTTAGAAACAATCGAGAAGTATTTTTGAACTTCTTCACGGCTACTGGGTCCCCGTCCTAAAATGTGACGGAAAGCCAATTCGATTACCCGACTGTTAATAAAAGGCTGGTAGAACTGTTTTTGATAAAGAGGAGATTTGGCTAAACGGCGAATAAACTCCTTCATGGAGATGTCGCCATTCTTCACTTTCGATTCTAGGTCAGAAATAGACAAGCTGTAAGCACGGGTAATGTCGCGCTCAAACACTTGACGATAAGCCGCTTTGATTACTTCCGTTTTTTCGCTAGAAGACAAACCGGGCTTCATTGCGTACTTGGGACGACGTTCTGCCGCGTTAAAATAAATTTGGGGCAGTTGTAAGCCTTGTTGGTCGCCCGAAGGACGTTGACGAACTTTTGTTGAAGGTGTGGGTGCTTGGAATTCTGTCAGCAACACATCCATGTACTGAGTCACAATTTCTGTGGCTACGGCATCTTTGCGGAAATAAGAAAGGGATGCTGATTTGATTTCCTGTAAAGCCACTAAGGTCGCTTCACCAGAACAGGCGTTTTCAATAATTTCCCGTAAACCTCTGGTATTCACAGAGATGATGTTGGGGTCGCCAGCAACGATCGCATAAGTAGCATAACGCAAGAACCAGGATAAATCCCGTAAACTCTTGGCCATATTACTCGGACCATAACGAGCAACGTTAATTGGTCTAAAACCTGCGGGTGTGGGTCCACCTGCGGAGGTGTTAAAGATTGAGCGCAAGTTTTCTAAAAAACCACCACGACTTTCAACGTAGGTGACTGTTCCTAATTTCATGCCCTCTTGGACATCCATAGCACCAGCACCAACCATAGCCAGTTCCCGTTCTTGGGGTTTTTCTAAAAAGGCCATGGGTGAACCACCGACGAAGATCCGGTTGGCAGCCCTAGATACGATAATTTCGGCATTTTCTGTGAGGATCTGGGCAATTTCTAACCGTTTTGCTCCAGATGCAAAATAGCTACCCAGTTCACTTAGTTCACCGTTTCCCAAAAAGCGGTCTTGTTGTTCCGCTTGGGAAATTGTTGCCACTGGTAGGGTTTGATATAGCTGCGGACGCGCAACTGAGCTTCCTCCACTTGCCTTTACACTCATCGGATTTCTAAAACTCCCATCATAATTATTTATCTTTTAAATCTGGGTTGTTTCGGAGTTGACACATCCATGTAGATATGCGTCTCAGAGTTTCATCCCCACAACTGCCAGAGAATTAACCCAGTTAGTTTTTAGATTAGAACGTTTTGCGTTTACGCTGTTGATTTATTAAGAAGTGTGTAGAAGCTGTAATCTAAAGTTAGGAGCTTGAAGAATCGCTTACTCTCGGTTTTGTGTATTTTTGCTAGGATTGATTCTATTTACATTTTGTAACAAAAGTTAGGAGGCAGGAGGCAGGGGAGGCAGGAGAGGCAGGAGGCAGGAGGCAGGAGGCAGGAGGCAGGGGAAGCAGGGGAGGTAGGGGAGGTAGGGGAGGTAGGGGAAGGAGGAGGGAAGGGGGTTTTAGGCTCGTTAATTTTTCTTCACATAGTTATGTTTATTTGCCCGCACCTACTTAGATATTAACTAAGTATGCCAAAAATATCGTAGTTCGTTAATATTTTGCGGTTTTAAAGTTCTTGCTTTTGCTCTTTCTCAAGCAGTTAAAAGACGTGCTGCATTTTTAGGCGATCGCCAAATTCCTATTTTATTCTTCTGTTCCCTTATGTCAAGCCTAATTGAGATGTTCTTACCCTGTTTTTTTTAAGTAAAATTTTCTTACATTCTACAATTTCCACCAACACAACGACAAAATGCTAGTTTAATATTTAACTATAAGAGTATTAGTAGTTGACATTTATTCTCTAAAATGACAGGTACAATCTCGATCAGCCTATAGTATATTTTTACTCCCATGATACCCAAAGACACAAAAATTAATTTTCCTGTGTGGCAATATTTGAATCAGCCCTTATTTAGTCGTAATACTAAATTTATCTTGAACCCAAAAACTTTTGCAAATATATGGAGAGTGCAACTTTTAGAACGATGTTGGACCAAAGAATTTAATAAGAACGAATATCGACAATTTTAGTATAACCAAACTCCGTGTATATCTCAATATAACTCTCCGCGCCTCCGCGCCTCTGCGTGAGGAAAAAGAGGGCTAACGGCCGGGAGTAATTTCCGAGAAAAGCTGCTATTCTAGTATCCCGTTGGTTGACAAAATGGAGTAGAAGCGTATGTCCTTTGTGCCGTTGCATATACACAGCGATTATAGTTTACTAGATGGAGCGAGTCAGTTACCGGAGTTAGTGGATAGAGCGATCGCATTGGGGATGAAAGCGATCGCTCTGACCGATCATGGTGTCATGTATGGAGCAGTTGAACTGTTAAAAATCTGTCGTAGTAAAAATGTCAAGCCAATTATTGGCAACGAAATGTATATTATTAACGGTGATATAGAAAAACAAGAACGTCGTCCCAAATATCATCAAGTCGTATTAGCTAAAAATACAAAAGGCTATAAAAACCTAGTTAAACTAACCACAATATCTCACCTTCAAGGTGTCCAAGGTAAAGGCATTTTTTCCCGTCCTTGTATTAATAAAGATTTACTTAAACAATATCATGAAGGCTTAATAGTCACCAGTGCTTGTTTAGGAGGAGAAATACCCCAAGCCATACTTAGTAATAGACCAGATGCAGCCCGAAAAGTTGCAAAATGGTATAAAGAAGTATTTGGTGAAGATTTTTATTTAGAAATTCAAGATCACGGTTCACAAGAAGACCGAATTGTCAACGTTGAAATTGTTAAAATTGCCCGGGAATTAGGAATTAAATTTATTGCAACTAATGACTCCCATTATATATCTTGTTTTGACGTAGAAGCGCACGACGCATTACTCTGTATTCAAACAGGACAACTAATTAGTGAAGATAAAAGAATGCGTTATAGCGGTACAGAGTATCTCAAATCTGCCGAAGAGATGAAAGTGCTATTTCGTGATCATTTAACTGATGAAATAATTGACGAATCCATAGCCACAACCGAAGAAGTAGCTGATAAAGTCGAGCCATATCATATCATGGATGACCCGAAAATTCCTACTCCTCCAATTCCTTCTGGTCATACTCCTGATACTTACACCGAAGAGATAGCTTGGCAAGGACTTTTAGAAAGATTAAATCGTAAATCTCGCAGCGAAGTAGATCAAGTTTATAAAGAAAGATTAGAATATGAATTAAAAATGCTGCAAAAAATGGGTTTCTGCACATATTTTTTAGTAGTGTGGGACTACATCAAATTTGCCAGAGATAATAATATTCCCGTAGGACCAGGAAGAGGTTCAGCCGCAGGTTCTTTAGTTGCTTATGCCATGAAAATCACCAACATTGATCCAGTGCATCATGGCTTACTATTTGAGCGGTTTTTGAACCCAGAACGAAAATCTATGCCTGATATTGATACGGATTTCTGCATTGAAAAACGGGATAAAGTCATTGAATATGTAACAGAAAAATACGGTGCAGATAGAGTTGCTCAAATTATTACCTTTAACCGTTTGACCTCCAAAGCAGTTTTAAAAGATGTCGCTAGAGTGTTAAATATTCCCTACGGTGAAGCCGATAAAATGGCAAAATTAATTCCTGTCGTGCGGGGAAAACCAACTAAACTTAAAGTTATGGTTTCTAATGAAACACCAGCCCAAGAATTTAAAGATAAATATGATAATGAGCCTCATGTGCGTCATTGGTTAGATATGGCCATGCGAATTGAAGGAACTAATAAAACCTTTGGTGTTCATGCTGCTGGTGTAGTTATTTCGGCTGATCCTCTTGATGAAATTGTCCCCCTACAAAGGAATAATGATGGTTCAGTTATTACCCAGTATTTTATGGAAGACTTAGAATCAATGGGGTTATTAAAAATGGATTTTTTAGGTTTGAGAAACCTAACTTTAATTCAGAAAACCATTGATTTAATTGAACAAACCAACGGCTATGTAATTGACCCTGATGAAATTACAGGTCAAGAAAGAAAAGCACAGAAAATATTAGCGAAAGGTGAACATAACACCTTACCAAAAGATGTAACTAAAGCCTATGCACTCTTAGAATCTGGTGAATTAGAAGGTATTTTCCAATTAGAATCATCAGGGATGAAACAAATAGTCAGAGATTTAAAACCTTCTAATATTGAAGATATCTCTTCTATTTTGGCACTTTATCGACCAGGACCATTAGATGCGGGTTTGATTCCTAAGTTCATTAATCGTAAGCATGGACGAGAAAATATTGATTATGAAACCCCGATTTTAGAACCGATATTAAATGAAACCTATGGAATTATGGTTTATCAAGAGCAAATTATGAAAATTGCTCAAGATATGGCTGGTTATTCTTTAGGACAAGCTGACCTATTGCGTCGGGCTATGGGTAAAAAGAAAGTTTCAGAAATGGAGAAACAAAAGGAGAAATTTATTGATGGTGCAACTAAAAACGGTGTAAAAACGCAAGTAGCAGAAAAACTATTTGCGGATATGTTGAAGTTTGCAGAGTACTGTTTAAGTTATGAAACCAAAGTGTTAACTGTGGAATATGGGCTTTTAGCTATTGGGGAAATTGTCGAGAAAAATATTGAATATAGTGTGTTTAGTGTTGATGAAAATGGTAATGTTTATACTCAATTGATAGCCCAATGGCATAATCGAGGAAAACAAGAATTATTTGAATATTGTTTAGATGATGGTTCAACAATCCGCGCTACAAAAGATCATAAGTTTATGACGACTCAAGGAGAAATGTTACCCATTGATCAAATATTTGTCCAAGGCTTGGATTTATTAAAAATTGATATCTATTGCTGATATACTTGATTTGGAATTAGGTTGTCAATTTTGCTATGCTGGATATATTGTAGAGTATATGTCACAGTAAATGCAAGGAACAAAATCCCAAGAATGTCCCAGGTATTTTAACAATTCAAAAAGGGGATGTAAAGACAGCAATGATTGAAACTTCTGTCTTCTTTCCTCCACCTATTCAGCAAATTTACAATGAAGATGGTGTTGAAGTATATGTTTTACGTCTTGATTTGATGCACTCTTGGGTAAATGGGAATAAGTGGTTTAAGTTGAAATATAATCTTTTAGAAGCGAAAGAGAGAGATTTTTCCACGATTCTTACTTTTGGAGGTGCTTTTTCTAATCACATTTTTGCTACGGCCGCAGCAGGTAAGTTATTTGGCTTTAATACTATTGGGGTGATTCGTGGTGAAGAAACTTTACCTCTTAATCCGACTTTGGATTTTGCACGAAAACAGGGAATGCAGCTTGTATATTTAGATCGTACTACATATCGACAACGAAATACTAGAGAATTACAGGAAAGTCTGAAACAACGCTACGGTCAGGTTTTTATTATTCCTGAAGGTGGTTGTAATCTAAATGGTATACGGGGTTGTACGGAAATAGCTCAAAGCTTGAGGCAATTTGATACTATCTGTTTAGCTTGTGGAACTGGTACTACATTAGCAGGTATGATACTTTCACTACATCCACAGCAAAGGGTGATTGGTTTTCCTGTCTTGAAGGGTGGGGAATTTTTGTATAAAGATATCAATAGTTTGTTACAAGATTATTTTGCTTCCGACTTACCCGCAAGTGTTGATTCTCCTGCTGCTTGGGATTTGGTGTGTGATTACCACTTTGGAGGTTACGCACAGGTTAATGAAGAATTACGGCTATTTTGCCAAAGTTTCTTAGATAAATACAATATTCCCCTAGATTACGTCTATACGGGTAAAATGTTTTATGGGGTGATGGATTTAATCAAAAAGGGATTTTTTCAAAATAGCGATCGCTGTTCTCAAATTCTATTAATACACACTGGTGGCTTGCAAGGAAATCTCGGTTTACAAAAATAAATCAACATCAACCACTAGCAGTTTTTAGATATTTTGTACACATCTTATAGAGAGATGATATCTAATTCAAGAGAGTTTAAATTAACTAGATATGGTAAACACCTGGTATATACAAAGGCTTGGCTTAAAGTCAAGTCTTTTTCATGCTGACTTTTATCATGTTATTTAAAAGCCAATTTAATCTGATGAATAATTAATGCTTTATCATGTTTATGAGTATTTGTACACATCCTCTAGGAAGATGATCTGTAAGCAGACTAGGACTAAATTAATTTAGTACGTTGTTAAGCACAGCAATTATAGAGGTTTGGTCGTGAACCAAACCTTTTTTTTAAATTAAAAGGGACATATTTTGTTTTTGAAATAACTTTATATATCCTAATTTAAAGATCTGTCTGTTTTCACCTTTCCATTTTCTCTATTTCTTTGGGGACTCCCGCAGTTAAAACTTCATGACCATCTGTGGTAACTAACACATCATCTTCAATACGAATCCCAATTCCTAACCAACGGGGATCAATTTCTGGTTGATCTTCTGCGGGTTTGGTTTCAGGTACTATATAAAGTCCTGGTTCTATGGTTAATACTTGACCTGGTTGTAAAATCTGCGGATTTTCACCAAGTTGATAAATACCTGAATCGTGAACATCCAAACCTAACCAATGACTGGTACGGTGCATATAAAAGGCTTTGTATTTTTCTTCTTCAATTAATTTGTCTATTTCACCTTTGAGTAATCCCAGTTCAACTAACCCTTCAGTGAGAATACGCACAGCTTTATCATGGGGATCTTTGAAATTGTTACCTGGCTGTACTTGAGCGATCGCTTGTTTTTGTGCTTCTAAAACCAGTTCATACAGCGTTTTTTGTTCTGGTGTAAATTTCCCATTCACCGGAAAAGTCCTGGTGATATCAGAATTATAGTAATTGTAGGAACAACCCGCATCAATTAACAGCAGGTCATTTTCTTGCATCTGGCAATTATTCTCAATGTAATGTAATACACAAGCATTTTTCCCCGCCGCCACAATTGAAGGATAAGCTGGTCCCATTCCTCCCCGTAACCGGAAAATATGTTCTATCTCTGCTTGGATTTCGTACTCATAACGTCCGGGGGCGGTAATTTTGAAAGCGTGTTCGTGGGCTTCAACAGCGATTTCTACCGCTTTTCGCATTAATTCTAATTCAGCTTGACTTTTTACCATTCTCATGCTGCCCATCACAAGCCCAGTATCTTCAATAGCCACCGGACCCGTACCCCGCTTGGGATAGGTTCTGAGTAGAGATTGGTAATGTTGGATGATGGTATCATTAAAAGAGCGATCGCGCCCGAAATGATAATAAATCCGGTCAGCCTTTTCTAAATACTGGGGTAACTTTTCCTCTAAATCAGCGATAGAATAAGCCTCATCAGCCCCATAAATTGCCTTCGCTGCATCCACCCCACAACGATAACCACTCCAAACTTCCTTTTCTAAATCCTTGGGTTGCACAAACAACACAAAACGATGTTCTGCATGATGAGGTGCTAATACAGCTACCGCTTGCGTCTCGTTAAAGCCTGTTAAATAAAAGAAATCACTATCTTGACGATAAACATATTCGACATCGTTGTGCATCACTGCTGTTGGCGCACTGCGGAAAATCGCTGTACCATTGCCAATTTTTGCCATTAACTGCTCACGACGCTGCCGATATTCCTGAAGCATAGCTAAATTTATTACCCAAAGTCTAATTTAGATTATTTTAGCTAAATATTTGCCTAAGTTCCCTAACTAACAACATATAATCAAAAATTATAACGAACCACAGAGACGCAGAGGACACAGAGGAATAAGGATTTGAGCGGTATTTTGCGTAAGTCCTGTTAATAAAAATATTTGTCGAATCATTAAGAGTTATTTAATTAAACAACATGAATATTGTTTAAGTAAGAGGCTAGACCCCAATCATTAAAAGGGTTTCAGCTATTGATCACCAAATAAATCAGCAAAAAGTCCTATTTCTTCCTAGCTCCCAGTTTTGAGACAATTAAAAGCGATTTAATAATCAAGCACTTATTTTTATTTAAGTTGCAAAGGGAGAAGACCGAATGAAATTAGCTTACTGGATGTATGCAGGACCCGCCCACATTGGCACATTGCGGGTTGCGAGTTCATTTAAAAACGTTCATGCAATCATGCACGCACCCTTGGGAGATGATTACTTTAACGTTATGCGCTCCATGCTATCGCGGGAACGTGATTTCACCCCAGTTACAACCAGTGTGGTTGACCGCAACGTTTTAGCCCGTGGTTCTCAAGAAAAGGTGGTAGACAACATCACCCGCAAAGACGCTGAAGAACACCCAGATTTGATTGTATTAACTCCCACTTGCACCTCCAGTATTTTACAAGAAGACCTACACAACTTTGTCGAACGGGCGCAGTTGGAAGCAAAAGGGGACGTAATGCTGGCGGATGTAAATCACTACCGCTACAACGAACTACAAGCCGCAGACCGGACTCTACACCAAATCGTTCAATACTACATCGAAAAAGCCCGTAAGCGGGGCGAATTACCCACAGGTAAAACTGAAAAGCCTTCGGTTAACATCATTGGTATATCTACTCTGGGTTTCCATAACAACCACGACTGCACCGAACTAAAACGGTTAATGGCTGATTTGGGAATTGAAATCAATACTATTATTCCTGAAGGTGCTTCCGTTCATGAATTGAAGAAAATGCCCAGCGCGTGGTTTAACCTAGCTCCTTATCGGGAATTGGGACCAATGACTGTTCAATATCTAGAAGAACAGTTTGGTACACCTTACATAGATATCACGCCGATGGGTGTAGTGGAAACTGCTCGTTGTATTCGCAAGATTCAGCAGGTACTTAACGCTCAAGGCGCTAATGTTGATTACGAAGGATACATCAATGAACAAACCCTCCATGTATCCCAAGCTGCTTGGTTTTCCCGTTCTATTGACTGTCAAAACTTGACTGGCAAGAAAGCTGTAGTATTTGGTGACAATACTCATGCTGCGGCTTTGACTAAGATTTTATCAAGGGAAATGGGGATTCATGTAGTATGGGCTGGTACTTACTGTAAATATGATGCTGACTGGTTTAGAGAACAGGTGAGTGAATATTGCGATGAAGTATTAATTACAGATGATCATGGTGAAATTGGGGATGCGATCGCTCGCGTTGAACCCTCTGCCATTTTTGGAACACAAATGGAACGCCACGTAGGTAAGCGGTTGGATACTCCCTGTGGTGTGATAGCTGCACCTATTCACGTTCAGAATTTTCCCATTGGTTACAAACCATTTATGGGTTATGAAGGAACAAATCAAATCACAGATTTAATCTACAATTCCTTCACTTTAGGAATGGAAGATCACCTATTAGAAATCTTTGGTGGACACGATACAAAGGAAGTAATTACCAAAGGAATTTCAGCAGAATCTGGTTTGAATTGGACAAAGGATGGACAAGCAGAATTGAATAAAATTCCTGGTTTTGTGCGCGGGAAAGTGAAGCGAAATACCGAAAAATTTGCTCGCGATCGCGGTTTTAAAGATATCTCGGCTGAAGTCTTGTATGCAGCCAAGGAGTCTGTAGGGGCGTAGGTTTGCGGGGTTAGATGATAAGAGTGAGTGGTGAAGGGTAATTTGTTCTTCACTACTTGCTTTTTTGCTATTGACACTCTATGTAAGTCTATACTATATTAGTACGGTATGTCTGAGAGCATAGTATCTCCTTCAAAAATCAACCTATTTACCAGGGTTTTTTGCTGGTAAACTTCGTTTTGAAAGGAGTAAGCTATGAAAGTTAGCATACCAGTATGCTTGATACCAGGAATAATCTGCCTTTTTCTGAATTATAAACATCCAGAAGGAAGTAAAATTATTCCGCCACCCTGTCCGGGTAACATTGTTATCAATTGGCAGGAAAAACAAAAGAAAAACAAAAAAAATCTAGACTGAGATGTCAAAATCTCACATAGTCTCTGAAAAGTTTTTCTAAAAAAACTGTATTAGGGAAAAAACAAAAAAACTCAAAACTTAAACAAAAAAACTCAAAACTTAAACAAAAAAACTTTAAACTTAAACAAAAAAACTCAAAACTTAAACAAAAAAACTCAAAACTTAAACAAAAAATTTTTAAACCCTAATATAGTCAAAGCCTCCTTAGTTCACTAAGGGGGCTTTAAACTATCCTTAATTAATAAATCAGGTGAGAATTAAACAATGACAACAGCCACCTTATTCCAATGGGTAGAACTAAAACAAGATGTTCCTAACAGCCCTGTAAAAGCTGGTAATAAGGGGGTTATCTTAGATCATCTCAATCCTACCAAAACTCAGCCAGAAGAAGGATATATTCTAGAAGTCTTTGAAGACGGTGAAACGCTAGATGTCGTTTATGTTCCTATTTCCTGGGTTAATCCTCTTCTTGAATGTTGGGGAAATATTGAAAATGATACTAAACAGACAACTTAAAGTGTAATCATTAAGTCCGTTAAAACGGACTTCGGCTATTAGACTCTTAATTAATTCCCAGACGGGTGAGAAAGCTAACTGATAATATTGAAAAATATCAGCTACAGCATGAGGAAAAATCCCACTATGTCCAACCAAACAAACTTAACTGATGCTCGTAATAACCTAGCTGAGATCTGCGCTCAAGTAGTTGCAGATAGAGAAGTAATGATTATTACCCAACCTGACGGTGAAAACGTCGCCCTTATTGCTGCTGACGAATTAGAAAGTTTATTAGAAACAACTCATTTATTGCGATCGCCTAAAAATGCAGCGCGTCTTTTAACTGCTTTAGAAAGAGCAAAAACCAGAACTTTAAAACCGCAAAGTATCAACGAATTACGTCAAGAATCGGGAATTGACTTATAAATGGTTATTGACTTTATGTACTAAAAAAGGTACAATATAGTATAACATCAAGTCAAACGTATGTAGTTGTTAGATAAAAGGATGCAAAATACCTAATACCTACTTCTACATTTAATTAGGTTTGATGTATGACAGATAAAAGAGTTCCGGCTGAATTTTATAGAAATGAAAATGGCACTGAGCCAGTTCGTGATTGGTTAAAAAGTTTATCTAAAGAGGAAAGATTTTTGATTGGTGCTGATATCAAAACAGTTGAATTTGGTTGGCCAATTGGAATGCCAACCTGTCGGCCAATGGGTGATGGATTATTTGAAGTCAGAACAAATTTACCACAAAATAAAATTGCTCGTGTATTATTTTGTTTCTATGAAGGTAAAATGATATTGCTGCATGGCTTTATTAAGAAAAGTCAAAAAACTCCAAAACAGCAATTAGATTTAGCCTTGGAACGCAAACACACATTGGAGGCGTAAAAATGACAGAAAATCCTTATATTGGTTCTTCTCTTGATGCGTTTTTAGAAGAAGAAGGAACATTAGATGAAATCAATCTAATAGCTATTAAAAGAGTTATTGCTTGGCAAATTCAAACAGCAATGACAGAGAAAAATATTACTAAAACAGCAATGGCTGAGAAAATGAAAACCAGTAGATCATCTGTTGATAGACTTTTATCTCCCGATAATCATTCTGTTACCTTAGAGACGATTGATAAAGCTGCTAGAGTTGTTGGTAAAAAAATTTGTTTTGAATTGGTAGATGCTGTTTAAAATAGAAAAGATCAAACTCATGGCTGATTATGGATGTTACCCATTATGGTGGGTAAGTCCTGATAAAGTTGGCAATATTGACCCAGAAACATTACCACTGAGTCAAGAAACTATTACCCGTTTAGAAAAATGGGAAGAAAGCTATAATGCAAGTTTGAATTGGGAAGATCCTGCTAACTCTCCAGATTTGAGTCCAGAAGAAGAAGCAGCTTTTGAGGAAGAAGGTATTAGTTTATGGAAACAACTACAAAAAGAACTTGCACCTAATTATGAAGTTGTTTATTTCAGTGAGTTATTAGGTAAAGTTGTTACTGACATGAATGAATTAGACTCTTTCCGTGTTATCTATGCTTAACTGATAGTTAATAATCATTGAGTCCGTTTTAACGGACTTCGGCTATTAGACTGGAAATTAATTCCCAGACGGTTTAGAAAGCTAACTGATAACATTAAAAAATATCAGCTACAGCATGAGAAAAAATCCCACCATGTCCAACCAAACAAACTTAACTGATGCTCGTAATAACCTAGCTGACATCTGCGCTCAAGTAGTTGCAGATAGAGAAGTAATGATTATTACCCAACCTGACGGTGAAAACGTCGCCCTTATTGCTGCTGACGAATTAGAAAGTTTATTAGAAACAACTCATTTATTGCGCTCCCTAAAAATGCAGCGCGTCTTTTAACTGCTTTAGAAAGAGCAAAAACCAGAACCTTAAAACCGCAAAGTATCAACGAACTACATCAGGAGTTGGGAATTGACAAAGAAGAACACAGCTAAATCAACAAAAATTATGCTATTCTATTTTTAGTAATTGTTAGATATTACAATCACTATGAAAAAATTTCGAGACTTATATATATACCTAAATAGCTATGATATTGACCAATTAATCAAACATTTAACCGATAATTGTACAAACAATTGGTCAAGAGCTTACGAACGCGAAAAAAACGCAGTTCTCTTAGAAGAAAAAGCATACTGTTTTCAACATATCACAGGAGATGGTTTAGAACCTGCTGGTTTAATACTTTTCCAGAAAGATCCAAATACTTGGTTTGTATCTAATATTGTACCAGCAGAAAAAGGTCAATTATCTGTTGATGAATACAATCAAATTTTAGTAGATTTCTTTCAAAAAATTGTACAACCTGCCATTGAAAATACTCCTGTAACAACAGAATTAACAAACGATCAAGAATTTATTGAAAATCTTATTGGTAATGATGCAGCAGCATTATTAAATCAATTTGCTGTTTATGCAAATAAATTTACCGTTACCTCACATCCTGTAGATAGAAAAAAATGGTTTGATTTCATATTATCTGTAAATTCTAAAGGCGTAAAATTAGATTCTAATTTATTAAGTATGTCCTTAATTGAAAAAGGATGGTCACAAGAAGCAGTAGATAAATTAGTCACAGAATACGAATTTGCAGATGCTTTATTGAACTATACAAAAGGACAATGATGAATGTTTATTAGTTCGACAGAGCTAAGTGAAATTATTATCTCTGCACCTGCACCAGTTTTATTTTTAGACACTTGCATAATTTTAGATATTATCCGTTCTCCATTTCGAGATAATATATCTACTAACGAAATATCAGCATCTTTAGAATTAATTAGTAAAGCACAACTAAATAATCATAGTGTGTGGTTAGTGACAAATGAAATAGTCTATACGGAATGGAAACAAAATATAGAAACCGTCAAAATCGAACTTACAGAAGAAATAAAAAGGGCAGAACTAAAAAGAGAAAAAATGGTTAATGCTGCAAATATTATCTTTAATTATAACCATGATTTTGGACAAATAATCAAAACTCTAAATCTCCCTGAACATCTGGGAAATCTTTCCAAAAGTCTCCTAGATAAATGTGAGAAAATAGCAATAGATGATTCTCATTATGTAGAAGCAATGAAGAGAATTAATAAATGTGATGCTCCTGCTCAAAGAGGTAAAGATTCAGCTAAAGACTGTCAGATATTTGCGGCTTTTTTAGACATTGGTAAGCAATTGAGAAATAAAAATTTCCAGAAAAATATTTACTTTATCACTACAAATTATCAAGATTATGGAAAACCCAATGCTCCTAAATTACCTCTTGAGCAAGAACTTATTAGTATTAATGCCAAATACTTAAATAAATTGGAATGGGGTTTGGCTATTATTGAAGGTAGAGTATAATTATGAAAATGGAGGCTTAAATATGACACAAAATCCTTATATTGGTTCTTCTCTTGATGCGTTTTTAGAAGAAGATGGAACATTAGACGAAATCAATTTAATAGCTATTAAAAGAGTTATTGCTTGGCAGATTCAAACAGCAATGGCTGAGGAAATGAAAACAAGTAGATCATCTGTTGATAGACTTTTATCTCCTGATAATCATTCTGTTACCTTAGAGACGATTGATAAAGCTGCTAGAGTTGTTGGTAAAAAAATTCGTTTTGAATTGGTAGATGCTGTTTAAAATAGAAAAAATCAAACTCATGACTGATTATGAATGTTACCCTTTATGGTGGGTAAGTCCTGATAAAGTTGGCAATATTGACCCAGAAACATTACCACTGAGTCAAGAAACTATTACCCGTTTGGAAAAATGGGCAGATATTTATGATGCAAAATTGAACTGGGAAGATCCTGGTAATTCTCCTGGTTTCAGTGCAGAAGAAAAAGTGGCTTTTGAAAAAGAAGGTATTAGTTTGTGGAAGCAACTGCAAAAAGAACTTGCACCTAACTATGAAGTTTTCTATTTCAGTGAAACTTTACGTAAAGTTGTTACTGACATGAATGAATTAGACTCTTTGCGTGTTATCTATGCTTAACTGATAGTCAACGAACAAAATAAATCATGACAACAGCTACCTTATTCCCATGGGTAGAACTAAAACAAGATGTTCCTAACAGCCCTGTAAAAACTGGGAATAAAGGGGTTAGATCATCAAAGTATCAACGAATTACGTCAGGAGTTGGGAATTGACAAAGAAGAAGACAGCTAAATCAACAAAAATTATGCTATTCTATTTTTAGTAATTGTTAGATATTACAATCACTATGAAAAAATTTCGAGACTTATATATATACCTCAATAGCTATGATATTGACCAATTAATCAAACATTTAACCCATAATTGTACAAACAATTGGTCAAGAGCTTACGAACGCGAAAAAAACGGAGTTCTCTTAGAAGAAAAAGCCTACTGTTTTGAACACATCACAGGAGATGGTTTAGAACCTGCTGGTTTAATACTTTTCCAGAAAAATCCAAATACTTGGTTTGTATCTAATATTGTACCAACAGAAAAAGGTCAATTATCTATTGATGAATACAATCAAATTTTAGTAGATTTCTTTCAAAAAATTGTACAACCTGCCATTGAAAATACTCCTGTAACAACAGAATTAACAAACAATCAAGAATTTATTGAAAATCTGATTGGTAATGATGCAGCAGCATTATTAAATCAATTTGCTGTTTATGCAAAAAAATTTACCGTTACCTCCCATCCTGATAGGTAGAAAAAAATGGTTTGATTTCATATTATCTGTAAATTCCAAAGACGTAAAATTAGATCCTAATTTATTAAGTATGTCCTTAATTGAAAAAGGATGGTCAAAAAAAGTTTCACAAAAAGGAATAGAAAATGCAAAAAGTAGTTTTATCAAGGGATGTACAAGTTAATTTGGTGAGTTTTTTGGCTGATTTCTTGTTAGCAGGAATGGTTTTCGGTCCCCCTCTTGCTCCTTTTTTGGCTGCGTCGGGTGTGTTTTTGCTTCCGGGTATTGCGGACATTATTTACTTTATGGGTAATCATGTATGTCCCCAACCTACTTTGGGTTTGGAGTTAGCACCACCGTTTATTATGGCGGTATGTATGCGCTGTTATGGAACGGTGACGGGTTTGTTAATTACTCGAATTTTGTATAGTTTAACTAATGGAAAAGGTGTTTTTTGGTTAAATCAATATGGTTGGAATGGTGCGGTATTTGCTACTGTGTTAATGATGGCTTATCCTTTGGAGTTAGCCGCGCAGGTTTTCGATTTATGGGATTTTAATAATTATATTGTTACACCTTTTGGTTTGATTACAGGTTTGGCTTGGGGTTTATTTACTATGCCTATTCTACATTCTCGGAAAACATTATAATTTTTATTGATCAATAATCAGCCCTAAATGTCTTATTTATTCACAAATCCATTTCCACAAAGGATGCGTTTTTCCTTGTTTACGGATTTGACAAACTTGTTTTTCTAAACGTTCTTTTTCTTGGGGTGGTAAACCAATAAGAATGTTTCGACTTTGCCAAATCAAAACTGAAGCAGTCATACCAATACAAAAAGATAACCCAAAAGTAGCCAAAGGATGGAAATAAAGACCATATCGCAAGGCTGACCAAGTAAAGTATTGTTTCCACAAAGCAATTTCTTCGCGTATATCCCACAAAGAAACAGAACCAATAGTCAGCCATAAACAACTAACAAATAGCCACCTTCCATATACAGTTAGCTGGTGTAACTTTTGTACTTGTTGAGTAAAAGTGGTGTCAGAATTTTCCAATTTTCTATTCCAAATTACTGTTTGATGGTGTTTTAAAAATATCGGCTGATTATATTTAGGAGTTACGCAAGGGTTACGGAATAACGAACCACAGAGACGCAGAGAACACAGAGGAATAAGGATTTGAGCGGTATTTTGCGTAAGTCCTGATATTAACAGTATAGCGGTTTTCAGATCATTAATAATACCTTATTATATCTCGATTCCGCGCTTTTTATGGGGTGCAAGTTTCTATAAATTTGGTATTAGGTAAAGGTTTACAGGAATAAGGTGAAAAAAATTCATTCCCTATTCCTTGACTTGCATTTAACTATCTTGAGAACTAGCTGTTGTTTCAACAGTTTTTAATGATAAATCTTCACTGCGTTCTCTCCACCAAGTTAATAGTGTACTAGCAACAAAAATACTGGAATATGCTCCCATTGTAAAGCCAACAATTAAGGCTAGAGAAAAATTCCGCAATGTTTCACCACCAAAGAGGAAGATAGAAAATAAGGTGAGCAATGTAGTGAATGAAGTGTTAATTGACCTGGTTAAAGTTTGATTAACTGCATCATCAACAATGTCAGCGATTGGACGTTGGGTATCGGTTTGGAGGGTTTCTCGAATGCGATCGTAAATTACGACGGTATCGTTAACTGAGAAGCCTGTAATGGTCAACAAGGCTACGATAAAGAGACTATCTACTTCAATCCCTGCAACCAAACCCAATATTGAAAACACCCCTACGGTGACTAAAACATCGTGAAGTAGAGCAACGATCGCAAACACGGCATAATCTAATTTAAACCGGAAGCTCATGTAAATGGTAATCAGCACAAAGGAAACTACCAGTGCTAAGACTCCAGACCGAAATAATTCTGCTCCTAGTGTGGGTCCTACGGAGTCAATTTGATTTTTTTGGGGGTCAAAGGTGCCAATTTTTTCACTTAACGCGTTTTGTAATTTGACACGCTGTTCGGTTTCCAGGGTTTTGCTGCGAATGGTGATCCCATTTTCTGCACCATTTTCGGAGATTAATTGAATGCTACTATCTCCTAAACCTTGGGATTTTGCTACCTCCCGGACGATGTTGATATCTATTGGTTGGTCGCAGTTTCCGGGTTTGCTACAGTCACGAACGAACTGTAAACGTGACCCGCCGATAAAGTCTAAACTGGGACGGAGGGGGGCTTTGATATTGGGATTTAGGGATGAAATCACCATCGAGATGAGGCCACTGAGAATGATGGCTGCGGAAATAGACCACCAGAGCGATCGCGATTTGTTTATACTTAGTCTCATGATCCCACCTCTGCTTTCTTTGCTGTTGGTGCGTTAGGAGTGTAAAGCTCCATTTTCCGCCAAGCAGGAATGGAAATAGCCAAAAACATTAATGTCCGACTACAGGTAACTGCGGTAAACATACTCATGGCCACCCCTAAAGCCAAGGTCAAAGCAAATCCTTTTACTAACCCAGAACCCAGCCAAAATAAGGCTGCACAAGCAATCCAGGTTGTAACGTTACTATCTAAAATACTAGAAAAGGCGCGGTAAAAACCAGATTCGACGGAACGATACAAAGATTTACCAGCTTGTATTTCTTCCCTTGTCCGTTCAAAAATTAGCACGTTGGCATCAACGGCCATACCAATACTAAGAATAAAACCGGCAATTCCTGGTAAAGTTAGGGTGACACCTAACAGCGCAAAGGCAGCCCAGGTGAACAAGGAGTAAATTAAGAGTGAAACATCGGCGATCGCTCCTGGTAGTCGATAGTAAAATATCATAAATATCAATACTAAAATTAGACCACCAATTCCAGCATAAATACTGCTTTTAATACTATCTTTACCCAAAGTTGCCCCTACTGTTCGTCTCTCTGCAATTTCTACTGGTACGGGTAATGCACCCCCACGTAATTGTACACCTAAATCGTTCGCTTCTTCTGCCTGAAATCGCCCTGTAATTACGGCATTACCACCAGTAATCCCCGTAGCGGCAAATTCTGGACCCACTGTGGGGGAACTAATCAATTCATTATCTAGAAAAATGCCGATGCTACGTCCAGTTCCGGCTAGTTTTTTGGTGATTTCGGCAAATAATTCACCACCTTTGACATCAAACTCGATCAGAACATCCCAGTTGTTACCTTGGGTTGGTTGTCCTTGAGCATTTTTCAGGTATTTACCTGTGAGTGGTGGATCTGTACTTTCAAATAAGTTAATGATCTCTTGATTATTTTTGAGCAAATCTTCCTGATTTTTAGCAATTGCGGCTTCATCTTTGCTAATTCTCAATTCTTGCTGTTTGTTTTCTAGTTCTCTTTGGGAGACTCGAATTGCAAATAATTGAGTTTCTGTATTCGGTTTTTGGAGACGAAATTCTAACTGCGCTACACCACCTAATACCCGTTCTGCTTGTTCTGGGTCATTTACCCCTGGTAGTTGGACGAGGATTTTATCTGTACCCACGGTTTGGATCACCGGTTCAGAAACCCCTAAACCATTAATCCGTCCTTCTACGACTTTTTTAACTGCTTCTAATTCTCGTTCGGTGATTTCCTTAATTTCTGCTGTCGGTTTCACCTGAATTGTTAATTGTGAACCCCCCCGCAAGTCTAGTCCCAGTGGTACGGGGATCGTGGCAATTACCGCAATGGCGGCAATAACCAATACTACAATCAACGCTAATAGCGATCGCTGTTTTTGCATACCATAACTCATCTCTGACAAAGCTTATGATAGCAGTCTTGCAGGGTAAATTCTTGTCCTTCTGCTTAATGGTTTCTTGGCTCAGGAGCAATCTTGCTGGATCGATGTTACCAACTTTATCAGTATCTGCCATCAGCCATGAGTTTGATTTTTTTGTTCGATGTTACTTATTGACTATTACTGTAACTGTATTTTATAGTATTCCAATCTTCACAGATAATTCATCAATAACAATCCTGTAAATCCTAAAATCCTGGACATCCTGATTCAGACAATTAAAATTCCAGCATCCCACCAACAACTTACAAATCACAATCCTGAAAATCCTAAAATCCTGGATATCCTGATTCAGACAATTACAATTTCAGCAACTCACCAACACCTTACAAATAATAATCCTGAAAATCCTAAAATCCTGGACATCCTGATTCAGACAATTACAATTTCAGCATCCCACCAACAACTTACAAATCATCATTCTGAAAATTCATGAAAACATCTAATACTCAAAATCTAAAATTAGACGAAATTACATATATAATTAATGGCTGTGCAATGAAAATACATCGAACTTTAGGAAATGGTTTTCAGGAAGTTATTTATCAAAGATGTATGGAAATCGAACTCAGAAAATCAGGTTTAAGTTTTGGAAGAGAGGTAGAACAAGCAATTTATTATGAGGGAATTGAAGTAGGAACACGAAGAGCAGATTTTATAGTTGAAGATCAGGTTGTAGTAGAGTTGAAAGCGATTATTTCTTTAGATGATGTTCATTTAGCACAAGCGAAAAACTATTTGTTAGCTTATGATTTTCCTGTGGGTTTATTGATTAATTTTGGTGCGTTAAAGTTGGAATATAAGAAGGTTTTTAATCCTAGATATCAGGTTTAATTTGTCTGAATCAGGATTTTCAGGATTTTAGGATTTTCAGGATGTGATCGTTGATTTTAAGTAGGGACTTTTGAGCATTTTTTTTGTCTGAATCAGGATAACCAGGATTAGAGGATTTTCAGGATGTGATTGTTTGATTGTCTGTGAAAAATATAGATTTTAGGATGATTGATAAATTATTTGTTAAATTGTTTGCTGTTACTTCTTGACTATTGCTGTAACTGTATTTTATAGTATTCCAATCTTCACAGATAATTCATCAATAACAATCCTGTAAATCCTAAAATCCTGGACATCCTGATTCAGACAATTAAAATTTCAGCATCTCACCTACAACTTACAAATCACAATCCTGTAAATCCTAAAATCCTGGACATCCTGATTCAGACAATCAAAATTTCAGCATCCCACCAACAACCTACAAATCACAATCCTGTAAATCCTAAAATCCTGGACATCCTGATTCAGACAATTAAAATTTTAGCATCCCACCAATAACTTACAAATTACTAACCCACCATAAAAACTGTAGGTTGGGTAGAACGCAGTGAAACTCAAAAAATTTGTCATCATCAAAAGTTGCAAAAATTAACGCAATGAGTAATAATACTGTAAGCATATTAAGCAGTATAAATGAGGTAAATATGGCTAACTGTCCTAACTGTGGTTCTAGTCACATCCAAATTAAACAAGAAACTGATGTAAGTTGGGGACGTGCGATTGCTGGGTATGCTCTATTCGGTATTGTTGGTGGTGCAGTTGGTGCTGTTACAGGTGAAGATAGAAACGTTAATGCTTGTTTAGACTGTGGAACATCTTGGAAAGCTCAAGATTTATATAATATTTTGCAAGTTATTGAGAAATATACAGGTGCAAAACTTAATTTAGCTAGACAACG
Source organism: Cronbergia sp. UHCC 0137 (assembly GCF_034932285.1). NCBI lineage: Bacteria > Bacillati > Cyanobacteriota > Cyanophyceae > Nostocales > Nostocaceae > Cronbergia > Cronbergia sp. UHCC 0137. The sequence goes on along the minus strand of NZ_JAYGHC010000019.1, from coordinate 73,473 downwards.
TGATCGTTTATATATGAATAATTTTGTATCCACTATAGTTCCTTATTTAGAGATAGTTGGAGAGACAGATAAGAAAGGTGAGGAACTAGTTACAAAAGCAAAAAAAGAAGCTGAAAATAAGGCATATACTGGATGTGGTGGTTTTGGTTGCCTATTTTTAATATTTGCTTTGTTTGGTACAGCAAGTATGGGACAATATGCTGTTGTGGGTATTATTCTTGGTATAGTTGTGTTTATAATTGCCAGTATTATTGAAATGATTTCCCTGAATAAAAACGAAAAAAATGTTGAACAAGCAGTAGAAAGTGCTGAATCAAAAGTGGTAGAAATGAAGCGTCAGGTTAAGAAAAATTTACTTGTAGAAGTACGAAGATTTATGAATAATAATCCTCTTTAATTAAGATACATAAATAATCATATAACAATCCTGAAAATCCTCAAATCCTGGGTATCCTGATTCTGACAAAAAATATGAATCAGATATTTTCATTATGTTGGGTTTCCTTGCGTCAACCCAACCTACTAGCTAATTCATAACTGTGTAAGCAAAATACATCAAGGATTTATTCGTGCAAGATGTGAGTATTGTTATAATGTAATTACATCATGTACATACACAACAAATGAGCAACTCTTACAATATTCGTAGCACCAAGATTGGTAACAGTGCAGGGTTTAGACTTCCTGCTGATTTTTATCGTGAACATCCCCAATTTGCTAATGCAGATGGTTGGATTGAAGTTTTATCACCCGATACAGCAATTGTGCGAATTGTTCCTCAATTGCATGATGATGAAGATGCAGAAGACTCTCTATTAATGCGGCTGTTTCTTGATTTTGCTACCACAGAAGCCTTGAAAAATAATACACTGCAACCTTATACAACAGAAATGTCTGAAACTGCTCATAAACTAATTGAAGGTGTGCAATTAGAGGATGAGTAAATTTGTTAGTAACAATTGGGAGATTTATTTCCATCCTCAACTATTTGGTACTCAATATCAAGCATTATCAAATCGCGTTGCTAATTTGCGTGAACAATTACCAGAAGCTGAGTTTAAAACTCATGCAACTGTAAAACTTTTTGCAGCAATTACGATAGCAATTGAAACTAAAATTCCTGCTGATCCTTTTGCTAGTCATTTTGCATTAACGGCTGCATTAAAACGCTATAGTCGAGTCAAAAAAATGGGTTTACCAGAACGGTATCGGCTATTTTTTCGGGTGTTTGATACCCCAGAATTAAAAGCAATTGTGATTTTGTGGTTGGGGTTTCTGCGTAAAGAGGGTGCTAAGGATGACTGTTATCAGGTGTTTACTAAAATGGTAACAAGAGGGACTTTTCCAGATAGTTTGGATGAGTTATTAGGAGATTGTGAGGTAAATATGGACAACTCGGAGTAGTCCGTAGGGTGCGTTAATGAAATGTAACGCACCCTACAATTAATTAACTACGGTAACATCAATAATTTTCGAGGCGATGCCTGCGGCGAGCGTAGCTATCGCTCCAAAGCATACAAAATTAACACACTAGCATCCCACCAATAACCTACAAATTACCAACCCACCTTACAAACTGTAGGTTGGGTAGAACGCAGTGAAACCCAACAAATTGATCATCATATTTAGGTGAAAATGTTGGGTTTCGTTCCTCAACCCAACCTACAAAATGAGCGATCGCACTAGAAGATAAGCCTTTATTCTATTCCACAGATTCAATGCGAATCACTTCCTCTATAGGAATAGATTTATAATAGTCAAAAACGACTTTTCCATCTTTAATATCCTTTATTCTCTCTCCATGAGGATTAAACCAATTAGGTGCATTAATACAAGTGCATCTGTCACCAATTTTAACTCTCTGTACTTTACTTGCAATTTCCTGATTAAAATCTTTGATTGCGTTGAGTTTATCAATAGTAATTATTTCTCTGTTAATAATTTCTAAATATGAAGAATTTTCTTGTTGTTCTTCTAAGTCAGTTTTTTGATATGAGTTTGTAGTTGAAGTAAAATCTGCTTTTGATATATACAAATATTCAAAATCTATCCACTGATAAGAATCTACTCTTTCTCCTAACAAGACAGTTTTTGCTTTTTGGATGTGAATATTAAATTCTATTGCCGCACCTATATGTCCTTGATTTGTTTTACAGACTAGCTTGAGATTACTAAGTGATTTGGAACTTAATTCTGATATAGGTGTTTCATATTTATCTGTATCGTCGTCATCATCATTAAATTCATCAGATATATCATCTATAGGAAAAACAGAAGAGTTATTTGTTGAACCCATATCAATTATTATGGGATTTTTCATAAGTTTTTCATGTTCTAGAATTGATTCGTGTATAACTTCTGCGGTTGTATCTGTAGTAACATTACTAATTTTCTTATGTCCATGTTTTTCATTGTATTGATTAAATTGAATGTATTGTTCTAAATTTTTGTCGTCTGTATAAGTAAATCCAGTTCTCTTGTCTAGAAAAGTTATGCGCTCAATCTGAGTGACAACTGTTTGAATATCTTGGGCTATTCCATATTGACGTATACATGAATCTAAAAGTGTACTTTGAGTAGCACCTAAACCGCCAACACCTTTGCCCCAGTCTCCTTTTCTGTCTATTTCTCCAATTGCATAAATTGTTTGTCCTACATAATTACTTCTATCCTTATCTATTCTTTGTTTGATAGAGTCAAATCCTGTAGGTGAAGTCTGTATTTCGTAATTAAGAAAACCTATCCCATTTTTATTAACTACCGCAATATCTGCCCTTCTTCCTGGGTATTGATATTCTTGAATAGGTTGGAATTTATCTTGTTTAAAGTATATTTGAGTAGTTGATTTAAGTAGAAGTGTTGCTTCATTTTTGGCTTCTCTATGGGTTGAACTTTCACCTTTACTGCTAACAAATTTATTGCTTATACAATCTATTTCATTTTCTTTATTGTCTTCTATATTGGCATTATGAGAAAAATGTGCAGAAACCCAGAATGGTTTTTCTTTGCGTGTTTTATGATGTGCTTTTTTATAGAAAAGTTGACAGTTACAGAATATACATTTAAAAATATCACTTTTTTTATATGATCCGAATTGAGCATCAATGAGAATATCATCCTTATTTAAAGCATATCTAACCATATAAAACTCCTGTTTAATTAAATAAATTAAACTTTATTTTTACATCATACAGAAAATTAGAGTGCGTTAGCGTCAGCATAACGCACCTTATTCACAATCAAAACGGTGCGTTACATTTCATTAACGCACCCTACAATTAATTAACTATAAGCCTCCATAGGTAAACAAGAACAAACAAAATTCCTATCCCCAAAAGCAGCATCTATTCTCCCCACACTTGGCCAGAACTTATATTCCTTAGTCCAACTTGCAGGATAAGCAGCTTGTTCACGCGAATAGCAATGATTCCATTCACCAATAATCAAACTTTCCGCAGTGTGAGGTGCATTCTTCAAGACATTATCTTGAATATCCATTTTACCAGATTCAATTGCCGCAACTTCCTCACGAATCGCAATCAAAGCATCACAAAAACGATCTAATTCTTGTTTAGATTCACTTTCCGTTGGTTCAACCATAATCGTCCCAGCTACAGGCCAGGAAACAGTCGGTGCATGGAAACCATAATCCATTAAACGCTTCGCAACATCATCAATTTCGATATGCGCTGATTTCTTCAAACTTCGCAAATCTAAAATACATTCATGTGCCACCAAACCATTTTTTCCCTGATACAAAACAGGATAATATGACTCTAATCTCTTAGCGATGTAATTAGCATTAAGAATGGCGATTTTGGTTGCTTGTGTCAACCCATCTGCACCCATCATGATAATATACATCCAAGAAATAACCAAAATACTCGCACTACCCCAAGGTGCAGCAGAAATAGCACCCAATTTACCACCCATTTTTACCACAGAATGTCCAGGTAAAAACGGTACAAGATGGGAAGCGACACCAATGGGACCCATACCGGGACCACCACCACCATGAGGAATACAGAAGGTTTTGTGTAAATTCAAGTGACAGACATCTGCACCAATATCACCAGGACGACAAATTCCCACTTGGGCATTCATATTAGCCCCGTCCATGTAAACCTGTCCACCGTGATCATGAACAATAGCACAGATATCTTGAATTGCTTCTTCAAATACACCATGAGTTGAAGGATATGTCACCATTAAAGCCGCAAGTTCATGACTGTATTTTTCTGCTTTGGCCTTTAAATCTTCAATGTCAATATTACCTTGATCATCACAAGCAATTCCTACAACTTTCATTCCACACATTACCGCACTTGCCGGATTTGTTCCGTGTGCAGACTGAGGAATTAAACAAACATTCCGGTGTCCTTCTCCACGACTTTGATGATATTCATGAATTACCAAAAGTCCGCTATATTCACCTTGAGAACCTGCATTTGGTTGAAGCGAAATTCCGGCAAAACCAGTAATTTCTCCTAACCATGCTTCTAATTGCTGGAAAAGAATTTGATAACCTCTTGTTTGCGAAATTGGTGCAAAAGGATGTATTTTACCAAATTCTGCCCATGTTACAGGGATCATTTCCGAAGTTGCATTTAACTTCATTGTGCAGGAACCCAAGGGAATCATTGATGTAGTTAATGATAAATCCTTAGTTTCTAGCTGATGTAGATAACGTAATAACTCGGTTTCTGAATGATAACGGTTGAAAACTGGGTGTGTAAGATATTTGCTTTCACGTAATAATTGATAATTGGGAAGAGTATTTAATTCTTCTCCAGTGAAAGGTAGATTATCTGTAAAAGCGAAAATCTGCCAAATGTCAATTAAATCTTCTGGTGTGGTAGTTTCATCTAAAGAAATACCAACATTTGAATTATCAAAGACGCGTAAGTTAATATTTCTCTCGTTTGCAGCGTCAAGAATTGCATCTAATCTGATATTTCCTAATTCTACCCGCAATGTATCAAAGAAGTTTTCAGAACTAATTTTGTATCCTAGCTTTTTCAATCCTGCGGCTAAAGTTGCGGTTAACTGGTGGATATTTTGAGCGATCGCTCTCAGTCCATCCGGTCCATGATACACTGCGTACATACTAGCCATCACGGCCAATAATACCTGCGCTGTACAAATATTACTCGTAGCTTTATCTCTGCGGATATGCTGTTCACGGGTCTGCAAAGCTAGACGTAATGCAGGTTTGCCATTCACGTCTTTTGATACACCAACAATTCGCCCTGGAACTAGCCGTTTATACTCTTCCTTCGTGGCAAAATAAGCAGCGTGTGGTCCCCCAAAGCCCAAGGGAATACCGAAGCGTTGGGTGCTGCCTACGGCAATATCAGCCCCAAATTCACCGGGGGGTGTAAGTAATGTTAAACTGAGAGGATCTGCGGCTACAGTCACCAATGCACCCTGAGCATGAGACTTTTCTATTACATTACGGTAGTCGTAAATTGTACCATCACTGGCAGGATATTGGAGAATTGCACCAAAAATCGGTTCTGCAAAATCATAAGTTTGATGATCACCGATAATGATATTTATTCCCAGAGGTTTAGCTCTAGTTTGCAATACATCAATGGTTTGGGGATGACATTCACGGGATACAAAATAGCTGTTGGCTTTATTTTTGCAGACTCCATAACTCATACTCATGGCTTCTGCTGCTGCTGTTGCTTCGTCTAACAAAGAAGCGTTAGCAATTTCTAAACCCGTTAAATCAATGATCATGGTTTGGAAATTTAGCAATGCTTCCAAACGTCCTTGAGCAATTTCTGGCTGATAAGGGGTATATGCTGTGTACCAACCAGGATTTTCTAAGATGTTGCGTTGAATGACTGCCGGGGTAATACAATCATAATAGCCCATGCCAATAAATGAGCGATAAACTTGATTTTTGTTGGCTATTTGTTTTAATTTTGCCAGTGCTGTATATTCGCTTTGTGCTGCTGGTAATTTTAGCTCTTGGTTAAAGCGAATTGTCTGTGGTACTGTTTGATCAATTAAGGCATCTAGGCTAGAAAATCCTAAAACATCAAGCATTTGCTGAAGATCATCAACGTTAACACCGATGTGCCTTTGTGTAAAGTTACTCAATTTCTGACTATTGTTAGCCACAATTTTGTTATCACTAGGTTCTGTGCGGGATAGATTAGCTACCACAAATTGTTCTCCAAAGGTTACTAGATTAATATATTGTAATGACTACTTTAATATTTTACGGTTTTTTCTAGGATCTAAATTAGCGATCGCTACTATTTAAGTACAGGTTTGTGTAAAATTGCAAGTTTAAATACTTACGCCACTTGCCAATATTCCCAGAATCTTGTCTACATTATTTAAAAAATACTCTACCAAATCAACCTGCACTCTTTCACCAGATAACTTTAAAAATTTCCAAATTTCTCCCGTAGTCACCACTCCATAAATTTCTGTAATTCTGTTTCCTTCCCGTTCATTAAATAACCTAGCTGCGTACATTTCTGCCATACATTGTCCCAAACCACCCACATTTTTTAATATGCGTCGTCGATTAACTTATGGTTCAATTTTGTTACTTTCTTTGCTAATTATAACTATTTGGTGGCCTGTAAATGATTCTAATTGTAGTCTTGTCCAGTTGGTGAAAGTAAAAAATAAAAATTTTCAAGTACAAGCAACTGAGGTTGTTGTTAAACCGTGGCTAGGTGAACATCATGTATATGGAATTTTCATGATTCCCGATGTTTATAAACAAACTCCTTTTTTTGTACTTTCAGTTCCAGGTAATCGCCAATACTGTTCTACTCCATTTGGTTACAGCGAAAATTATGATGATGTTTTTGCTGAACCGGGAACCCATTTGGTGAGATATTACGTCAAAAGTCGAAGTGCTATCCAGCTAATTCTCCAAGGGTTATATTCTCGTCTCAATGATAAACAGAATTGGACTCTCACCTTTCCCATACCCAAAGCTAATCAAGATATTTCTGAATAAGATGTTAACCTCTGGGTGAATCTAATTCATATCATATATTTAATTCGCTTAGAGCCAGACGAATTTGTTCTAACCGTCTACGATTAACACCAAAATCTGAATCTCCAACGCGAGAAGCAGAACGAATATGGATTACTGATTTATCAGCAGGGAGATAAAATTCAACATCATCTATAAATTTAAAGATGCGGCTTTTAGAAATAGCATGAATGTAATTATCTGTTTGTACTATCACTTCTGTGCGGGGAACAACAGTGAGAACTTTTAGTAAAGTTTTCCGTACTGTATCACGGTCTAAATGATAAAAAATTGGCTCAATAGCGTGTTCAGAATCAGCATTTTGACTAACAACACAGTTAGGGGAAGCTGGACAAGGTGCAAGATTTCCTGATTCAAGTCCCAAAGCCCAAGTAGAAGCGGGAAATGTTAGATTAACGGACACTGTTAGAAACAATGCTAAAATAATAACCCGAAACCGAGCTAAAAATGCTGTTGCTAGAAGATACATAATGTGTTTGAGTAGGTAGTGCGATCGCTAGAAACATTCTACCATTAAACAGCATTATATTTGGCTAAATTTCTCTAAGTTTTCCTTTCTCCACCTAGCATCAAATTTGCGATTTGTTCTGATTTCTAAAACCCTAATTCCTGTATTTGGTAAAATATTCAATTTTTCTGATAATTCTTTCCAAGAACTAATCAATTCATGCTGTACACTATAAGTAGCACATAGCTGACCAAAATCAATATCTTGAGGTGTGGCAAAAAATTCTTCAAAAGGTGGATCAAATTTGGCAATAGGTAACATCTCAAAAATTCCTCCACCGTTGTTATTTATTAAAATAATTGTTAAATGTCCAATAAATTTATTTCTAATTAAAAACCCATTCGTATCATGCAAAAGAGCCAAATCACCTGTTAATAAAACTGCACTTTGTTGATGATGTGCTATTCCTAAAGCAGTCGATAAAGTTCCATCAATTCCATTTGCGCCACGGTTAAAATAAGATTTTATTCCTAAATAATTTGGTTTCCAGAAAAATTCCACATCCCGCACCGGCATACTATTAGAAATAAATAATGGTGTCCCTGGTGGTAGAGTTTGAGAAATTAACCAAGCCGCTTTACTTTCAATTAATTCATCTAATTCTTCAAAATTCCCATCAATTTTTTTTCTGATTGTATTTTCCGCATTACACCAGTTTTTCAAATATTCAGATGTTATTTTATTTCTAGAACAAAATTGTTTTTCTTCCCCATAAATCAAATTTTCTATAGATGTCCTAAAATGTATGGTTTTCCCATGTAAAGGATCTAGATTTCGCCCAGAATGATCAATTATCCATCTTTGAGATTTTGTACTAATTAACCAATTACGCAATTCTTTACTGGTAGGCATTTCACCAATTTGAATTACCATCTCTGGAGTTAACTCTTTAGCTAATTGGTGATTGCGTAAAATGATATCGTAGGTAGAAATTAAATAGGGATTTAAGTCTGAATAATTCCTCACAGGGGAAAGTCCCTCAGCTAAAACAGGCCATTGGAGAGATTGAGAAAGAAGCGCGATCGCTCTACAATATTCTTCAGGTTGTTTAGGTTGGGCTACACCTGCAATAATCAAACCGCGTTGACATGATTCCCATATTTTAGGTAATGGAAAATATGTAGTTGGTGATTGGGTGTAATCTATTCCCGCGAAAAAATCTTCAACATCTAATATCAAATCTGTGCCATCATCAATAGGTGTCAAAGGATCACGAAAAGGAACATTTAAATGTACTATTCCTCCTGTAGGATATTGACAACTTTCCCAACTATGGATTATGATTTGTCTGAGATAAGATAGCATACCTATGTCTGCCGATGGTAAAGCTAGCTCTGACTGCCAGTTAGGATAATTACCGTAGAGTTTTATCTGGTCGATTGTTTGTCCAGAATGACACTCGCGCATTTCTGCTGGTCTATCGCTAGTTAAAATTAACAAAGGAACTCGACTTTCCTTAGCTTCGATTACTGCTGGATAAAAATTTGCTCCTGCTGTCCCAGAAGTACAGACCAACACCGCAGGCCGTCCCGTCGCTTTCCCTTGTCCCAAAGCAAAAAAAGCGGCCGAACGTTCATCTAAAATAGGAATCGCTTCAATATCCGGTGCTTGCTGGACAAAAGCCAGGGTCAGAGGAGTAGAACGAGAACCGGGACAAATAACAGCAGTCTTTAAACCCAGACGCTTGAGGGTTTCGGTTAACACATAAGACCAAAGTTGATTAAGATTATTAAAATTAACTTGCATTTATAGAATATTTGTAATATTACAGAAATTAGGAGTCAAAAACGAACCACAGAGGCACAGAGTTCACAGAGAAATGAGGTTTTGAGAGATATTTTGCGTAAGTCGTGAATTAATCCTCTAAATCCATGATCATAATTAGTAGGGTGCGTCAGATGGAAAAATATGGCTAATGATGGTGAAATTATTGGGTCTGACGCACCGTAGAAAGTCCTAAATTAATCCTCTTAATCCTTTAAAACCGTGATCATAGTTAGGGCTTGCTTAATAAACCTAAAACTGAGATATATCAAGAGTTTGAAGGTTGAAAAGGTGAATCAGGTGCAAGGAATAAGGGTTGAAA
>NZ_JAYGHC010000019.1:12687-63764 GCF_034932285.1 Cronbergia sp. UHCC 0137 | reverse complement strand
CCTGACTCCTGACTCCTAGCCCTAACCAAAAAACCTTTTCAGCAAGTCCTAGTTAGTATTTTATTAAAGTGTATATTTAACTTTAAAAATCGGGTAAAATTATTTAGACCTTGCCGAACTCAGGTATGAAACTTATTCTTACCTTTGCGACTTTGCGTGAAACATAATTACTTATGGACTCCATTCATTTAACAGGGATTCGCTGCTACGGCTACACCGGGTTTTTACCAGAAGAACAGGTGCTAGGACAATGGTTTGAAGTGGACGTAAAACTATGGTTGGATCTTTCTCGTGCAGCCGAAACCGACGCAATTGCAGATACCCTAGATTATCGTCGCACTATTAGTTTAGTTCAAAACCTGGTCAAAACATCTAAATGTGCTTTACTGGAAAAATTAGCAGGTGCGATCGCTCATACTCTTCTTTACGATAGCGATCGCGTGACAAAAGTGCAAGTCCTTCTCAGCAAACCAGCCGCACCCATTCCCGACTTTAACGGTAAAATTAGCATTGAAATCACTAAAAGTAAATAAAATCCCCCGGCGACCAACCAAGGGATATTCTGGAACGCGTACTGACAGTAAACTATCATTAATACATTTATACCATATAAATAGTAAGTTTGTACTAAAGACACATAAATACTTTTTTGGCTAAATTCCTTGACGATCAGCTTGGTATTCGCTATAATAATTGTGATTATCTATTTACCAATATCTTCATTCCAAAGTTCGGGGTTAGTTTGAATAAACTCACTCATCATTTGTTGACATTCATCTAAATTTAAATCAATTACCTCCACACCGTGAGATACCATAAACTCTTTCGCACCGGGAAAAGTTTTTGATTCTCCAGCAACAACCTTTTTAATTCCAAATTGTACCACTGCACCTGCACACAAATAACATGGCATCAGTGTTGAATATAAAGTTGTGCCTTTATAACTGCCAATTCTGCCAGCATTACGCAAACAATCAATTTCAGCATGGGTAATAGGATCACCGTCTTGCACTCGTTTATTGTGTCCTCTACCGATAATTTTACCATCTTTAACAAGCACAGAACCAATGGGAATACCACCTTCTTGTCTACCTTGTTTTGCTTCGGTAATTGCAGCTTGAATAAATTTGTCCATTTGATTAGGATTTATAGGATTAATTTCGGGGCGTTGCTGAATTGAGGTATGAAAGTCAAAAATTTCATCTCCCAAACTCTTACTCTCTGCGTCTCTGCGCCTCTGCGTGAAATAAAATCATACTTTCACTCAGCAACACCAATTTCGGAAACATGGTACCCTCTTCCTTAAAAGAATATGTTAGATGAGTAAATAATTATATCAGCAATATCAGTCAAGATGCAAGAAAATTTAAACCTAAAAAAAGAGCCGCTACTGTTCCCGATACCGAAATCTCACCTTGAGTAATCTTCTGTAAAACTAAATTTTTAGGAATTAAAATAACTTCAATTTCTTCGGTGATATCTAAATTTTGTTTACCAGATTTGATCACATTTTCAGCTAAAAACAAATGAATTTGATTGGTATCTTTACTTGGTGCGCCGTAAAAAGTAGCTATTTTCTGGACATTTTCGGCAATATAACCGGTTTCTTCTTCTAGTTCCCTGATTGCTGCTGTTTCTGCCTTTTCTTTTTCAGGATTAAAGCTTCCTGCTGGCAACTCTATAAAAAATTCCCCTATAGCGTGCCTGTATTGCCTAACAAAAACAATCTCTTGACTACTTGTGATCGGTAACATGAAAGCAATATCTGGCTTAATGTTGACAAAATAATCATCTATAATTTTACCATTAGGTAACTCTATTTCATCTCTTCTGATTTTACACCAAGGATGATCTAAGACCATATTTGATTGTAAGAGATTCCATTTTTGTAAATTATTCATATTTTGATTAGTTTTCCAACCGTCATATTTTAAAAACATCTTTTTTTGACTGAGCTTTAAACTCTGAAACTTTAGTTTCTTATCTGTTCCCTGTTCCCTGTTCCCTGTTCCCTGTTCCCTTTCTTTGTAAAAAAGTATAACAGATTGATCAATTAAACTAAACTTTAAACATACACTGTACTCCTACTCGAACTTTATAAATTAGTATATCTATGGAAATAGATGTCAAAGTATTTACCGTAAACAAACGTTTTCCATTAACAATTAGCCGGGGAACAACGGCACAGACCACAAATGTATGGGTAAAAATTGTTGAAGATGACATTGAAGGCTGGGGGGAAGCTTCACCTTTTGGCGTGGGTAATCAAAGACAGTCAACAGATATAATTAGAGATGGGTTACTGCAAATCTCCCCTGTGTTACAATCATTTAGCCCTTGGCAACAACAGGAAATTGAAACAGTGCTTACACAAAATCAAATTCCTTCCGCAGTCAGGGCAGCCTTAGATATAGCATTGCATGATTGGTTGGGTAAGCGTGTAGGATTACCCTTATGGAAAATGTGGGGACTAAATCCCCAGAAAATTGTACCAACTTCAGTGACAATTGGGATTAATTCTCCTGAAAAAGCTAGGGCTAGGGTAAGAGACTGGTTAGAATTTATGGATGTTCACCTATTGAAAGTTAAATTAGGGAATCCAGAGGGAATAGAGGCAGATAAAAAAATGCTTTTAGCTGTGCAAGCAGAAGCACCAGGATCACAAGTATTTGTTGATGCTAATGGAGGTTGGAGTTTAACGGATGCGATCGCTATGTGTAATTGGTTGGCCGATTTAGGGATACAATATGTAGAACAGCCACTCCCGCGCGGTCAAGAATCAAGTTTAGCCACCCTAAAACAACATTCACCTCTACCCATTTTTGTCGATGAAAGTTGTTTCACCAGTGCCGATATTCCCCAGTTAGCTCAATTTGTAGATGGTATTAATATCAAGCTAATGAAATCCGGTGGTTTAACAGAGGCATTGAGAATGGTGCATACAGCCAAAGCGCATAAATTACAAGTAATGTTTGGTTGTTATTCTGATAGTTCTTTAGCCAACACAGCAGCCTTACAACTTGCACCCTTAGCTGATTATTTAGATTTAGACAGTCATTTAAATTTAATTGATGACCCTTTTATGGGTGCAGTGGTGGAAGCAGGACGAGTTTTGCCTAACAATTTACCAGGTTTGGGGGTACAATACAGTGCGTTTGGCGCTTAATCAAAGAATAGCAGTTTTACTACACGAGGGACTAGATGGAACTGGTGGTAAAACAGGTTTGTCGATTTTACGCTACAGTGAATCCCCCATTGTCGCCGTGATAGACCGGGAATCTAGTGGTAAATCATTACTAGAATTAACAGGCATTAAACGGGATGTACCCATTGTAGCATCAGTAGCATCCGCTTTGCACTTCCAGCCGGAAGTTTTGGTAATTGGGATTGCTCCCAAAGGTGGCGCTATACCAGATGATTATTGGATAGAAATCAAAGATGCACTCAAAGCCGGAATGTCGATAGTTAATGGCTTGCACACACCCTTGGCTAATATACCAGAATTGAATGCTCTGTTGAAACCAGGACAATTAATTTGGGATGTGCGAAAAGAACCAGGTAATTTAGATATTGCATCAGGGATAGCAAGGACTCTCCCCTGTCGGCGAATATTAACCGTAGGAACGGACATGGCTATTGGTAAAATGTCAACTAGCCTAGAATTACATTGGGCGGCAAAATTGCGGGGTTGGCGTTCTAAGTTTTTAGCCACAGGACAAACTGGATTGATGTTAGAAGGTGACGGAGTAGCCTTGGATGCCGTGCGAGTAGATTTTGCGGCTGGTGCCGTAGAACAGATTGTGATGCGGTTTGGTAAGAATTACGATATTTTGCAAATTGAAGGACAAGGTTCTTTATTACATCCTGGTTCAACGGCAACCTTACCTTTAATTCGTGGTTCTCAACCAACCCAGATGATATTAGTTCATAAAGCCGGACAAACTCATATTAAAAATTGTCCCCAGGTAGAAATTCCCCCATTACCAGAAGTAATTAAACTATATGAAACCGTCGCTAGTGCGGGGGGTGCATTTGGGACTGTGCCTGTGGTGGGAGTAGCCTTAAATACAAAAGATTTAGATGAAATAGCAGCAAAAGAAGCGATCGCTCAAACTATAAACCAAACAGGTTTACCTTGCACCGATCCTGTCCGCTTTGGCGCTGGAGTTCTCTTAGATGCCGTGATGTCCCGTTCTTAGGAAGCAGGAGGCAGCACTTCTCTTCGAGACGCTTCGCGGAAAGCGTCAGCTATGCCGTTAGGCTTTACGGCTACGCTCAGTGACCGGGGGCAGGGGGCAGGGGAGGCAGAGGAGGCAGGGGAAGCAGGGGAAGAATAAATTTTTTATTACCCATTACCCATTACCCATTACCCATTACCCATTACCCGTTACCCATTACCAAAATTAATTCGTGATCAAATATGGAATTATACTTAATCCGTCATGGCATAGCCGAAGAACATCAACCAGGGCTAAAAGATCAAGAACGCCAACTTACCAAAGAAGGACGACAAAAAACTGAGAAAGTAGCCCAAAAATTGATAAAACTAGAACTTAACTTTGATTTAATACTCACGAGTCCCCTAAGCCGCGCTCGACAAACCGCAGAAATACTTATTGCAGCTAAACTCAGTTCTCAACTAGAAGAATCTAGCCACCTTGCCCCCGACGGTAACATCGAAAATTGGCTAAAAGATTGGTATTATCCCCAAAATTACCCGGCTAAAACCCAACTCGCGCTAGTGGGACATGAACCTTGTTTGAGCAGTTGGGCAGAAATTCTCCTGTGGGGGGAAGTCAAAGAGCGTCTAGTCCTGAAAAAAGCAGGTATGATTGGGATAAAACTACCAGAAACAGGTTCTCCTTTGGGTCGTAGTCAGATGTTTTGGTTGACATCGCCCAAATACCTACTGTAACAGATTTTCAACCTTTCTTAACGAATGGTTGTGAGAACAGATACTGTTATGGCAAAAAATGATTTCTGGTATAGCAGTGGACAAGGTATTTAGGACATCAATTTATGATGTAAGTCCGGCTAAAACAGGGTTTTACTCCTGACTCCTGACTCCTGACTCCTGACTCCTGACTCCTGCTATAAGGTAACGTGATCAGATATTTCACAAAGTAAATGGTGTTGCCATGATGGTGTGCGAATACAAGCCTGGGTTAGAAGGCATTCCCGCCGCCCAATCAAGTATCAGTTATGTAGATGGGCAAAAGGGAATATTAGAATATCGTGGCATTCGGATTGAGGAATTAGCAGAAAAGAGTACATTCCTAGAAACTGCTTATCTCTTAATTTGGGGTGAACTGCCAAGCAAGACCGAACTGGAAGCTTTTGAGCATGAAGTCCTCCATAGTAGGCGGATTAAATATCGGATTCGGGACATGATGAAATGCTTTCCCGAAAGCGGCCACCCAATGGATGCACTGCAAGCCTCTGCTGCTGCTTTAGGTTTATTTTATTCACGTCGTGACCTACACAACCCCGTCTATATTCGGGATTCTGTTGTACGTTTGATGGCTACTATTCCGACAATGGTAGCGGCTTTTCAGTTGATGCGGAAAGGTAACGATCCTGTAAAGCCCCGCGATGATTTAGATTATGCTGCCAATTTCTTGTATATGCTCAACGAGAAAGAACCAGATCCTTTAGCAGCAAAGATTTTTGACATCTGCTTGATCCTTCATGTTGAGCATACAATGAATGCTTCTACCTTCAGTGCTAGGGTGACAGCTTCTACCTTGACTGACCCCTATGCCGTAGTAGCCAGTGCCGTGGGAACTTTGGGGGGACCCCTGCATGGTGGCGCTAATGAAGAAGTAATTGAGATGTTGGAAAAAATTGGTTCTGTGGATAAAGTCCCTGCTTATATAGATGAGTGTCTAGAAAGCAAAGCAAAAATTATGGGCTTTGGGCATCGTGTCTATAAAGTGAAAGATCCACGGGCGACCATCTTGCAACAATTGGCAGAACAGTTGTTTGACAAGTTTGGGTATGACAGTTATTACGAAATTGCCCTAGAAATGGAACGGATCATGGCGGATAAAGTTGGCAGTAAAGGAATTTATCCTAATGTTGACTTTTATTCTGGTTTGGTGTATAGGAAAATGGGGATTCCTACAGACTTATTTACACCAGTTTTTGCGATCGCTCGTGTTGCCGGTTGGTTAGCCCACTGGAAAGAACAACTAGCAGAAAACCGCATTTTCCGTCCTACCCAAGTTTATAACGGTCATCACGAATTTCCCTACACTCCCATTGACCAACGTTAATTTTGGGGATGGGTAATGGGTGATGGGTGATGGGTGATGGGTAATGGGTGATGGGTGATGGGTGATGGGTGATGGGTGATGGGTGATGGGTGATGGGTGATGGGTAATCTTGAAATCCGTGTCATCTGTGTAATCCGTTAAATCCGTGTTCGTGATTGGTAATAAATTAATTATTCCCCCCCCTGCCCCCTGCCTCCCCTGCCTCCCCTGCCTCTCCTGCCCCCTGCCCCCTGCCCCCTGCCTCCTGCCCCTTTTCTATCCCAACCATAAATAGAAGTTGTCATCTTGGTGCATGGGGTCAAAACCATCCAAGGATATACTAAACTCATGGACTGGCAACAAATTTACAATTAGGCATCATCTCAGCAGAGATTGTTAAAAGAATGGAGGATTAGGGATAAATGTTGAAAAATGAAGGATAAGAACCATTATTCACCCTTGATAATTCACATTTCATCCCTCATCCTTGAGTTGACTTAAAGAGTACCCAAAATGAATGCAGGAATTGACCTCCAAGGAACTTTTATTGAATCCGTCAAGGATTTAGGAATACCACCAGGGGCTGCCAAGGCACTTTGGATGCCATTGCCAATGGTGTTAATGCTGATTGGTGCTACGGTGGGAGTATTGGTTGCTACCTGGCTAGAACGGAAAATTTCCGCCGCAGTGCAGCAACGGATTGGTCCTGAATACCAAGGGCCTTTTGGGTTGCTAGTGCCTGTAGCCGATGGTCTGAAGCTAATCTTTAAAGAAGATATAGTCCCAGCCAAAGCCGATCGCTGGCTATTCACTCTCGGACCAATTATTGTCGTAATTCCGGTATTTCTATCCTTTCTCATTATCCCCTTTGGACAGAATATCGTCATTACTAACCTGGGAATGGGGGTCTTCTTGTGGATTGCTTTATCTAGCATTCAGCCCATTGGCTTGTTGATGGCAGGGTACGCCTCTAATAATAAATACTCCCTGTTGGGAGGTTTACGGGCGGCTGCACAGTCAATTAGCTACGAAATACCTTTGGCATTGAGTGTGTTAGCGATCGCTATGATGTCCAACAGTCTCAGCACCATTGATATTGTCAATCAACAATCAGGCTATGGTATCCTGGGCTGGAATATTTGGCGACAACCTGCCGGGTTTCTGATCTTTTGGATAGCCGTCCTTGCGGAATGCGAGCGCTTACCCTTTGACTTACCAGAAGCAGAAGAAGAATTAGTTGCAGGATATCAAACTGAATACGCAGGAATGAAATTCGGTTTATTTTACCTTGGTTCCTACGTTAATTTGATCCTTTCTTCCCTACTTGTAGCAATTTTATACCTTGGTGGTTGGGATTTCCCCATTCCCCTCAACTTGATCAATGGTTGGCTAGGAGTTAGCGAAACCGAGCCTATAGTACAAGTGGTAACAGCCGCATTAGGCATTACCATGACCGTACTCAAAGCCTATTTCCTAGTATTTATCGCCATCCTGATTCGTTGGACATTACCCAGGGTACGGATTGATCAATTGTTAGATTTAGGATGGAAATTCTTATTACCAATTGGTTTAGTTAACCTCCTACTAACCGCCGCCCTGAAATTAGCTTTTCCATTCGCTTTTGGTGGGTAATTGGTAATGGGTGATTGGTAATGGGTGATTGCTAAATTAAATATGCTTTCCTGCCCTCTGCCCTCTGCCCTCTGCCCTCTGTCCCCTGCCCCCGGTCGGTGAGCGAAGCCGAACCGCTGCCCCCTGTCACCTGAAAGGAGTAGAGACACTACAAATGCTAAAGTTCCTGAAACAAGTTGGCGATTATGCCAAAGAAGCCGCCCAAGCTGCTCGTTATATCGGCCAAGGTATGTCTGTCACCTTTGACCACATGCAGCGCCGACCAATAACCGTACAATATCCTTACGAAAAACTGATTCCTGGTGAACGGTTTCGCGGCAGGATTCACTATGAATTTGACAAGTGCATTGCTTGTGAAGTCTGTGTTCGTGTTTGTCCCATTAACTTACCTGTAGTTGATTGGGAATTTGACAAAGCTACCAAAAAGAAAAAACTCAATCACTACAGCATCGACTTTGGAGTTTGTATTTTCTGCGGTAACTGTGTGGAATATTGCCCAACCAACTGTTTATCAATGACAGAAGAATATGAGCTTGCCACCTACGATCGCCACGAACTAAACTACGACAGTGTAGCATTAGGACGTTTACCCTACAAAGTCACCGACGATCCTATGGTGACACCATTACGGGAATTGGTATACCTGCCTAAAGGAGTTCTCGAACCTCACGGTGTACCAGCCGATGCTCCTCGTGTTGGTGCGCGTCCAGAAGACCTTGTAGAAACAGGTAGTAACTAATTAATTCCCACTGAAAATTTGTCAAATATTACAAAGGATCGAAAAAAGTGAATCTAGCAGAAGGAGTACAGATTATTTCATTTGGCATATTAGGTGTGATGATGATTGGCGCAGCCCTGGGCGTAGTGCTGGCCTCTAACATCGTCTATTCTGCCTTTATGCTGGGTGGTGTGTTTATCAGCATGGCCGGACTGTACTTATTGCTAAATGGAGATTTCGTCGCCGCAGCCCAAGTGCTGATTTACGTTGGGGCAATTAACGTACTGATTTTATTTGCCATCATGTTGGTGAACAAGCGCCAGGACTTTTCCCCCTTACCTAGTGCAGGTATAAGGAAAGTCATTACAGGAGTAGTGAGTATAGGACTATTTGTTCTATTAAGTACAATGGTACTAGCAACTCCTTGGGCTTATTCTGCCCCTCCAGTAGCCGGTCAAAATTCCATAGTTGTGATTGGTGAACATTTTTTCACCGACTTTTTACTCCCCTTCGAGTTGGCTTCTATTTTGTTGCTAATAGCGATGGTGGGAGCAATTATTTTGGCACGTCGGGAATATTTGCCTGATACCCTATCACCTTCTCAACTACCACAAACTATTTTGACCTTGCCAGAACGTCCCAGAGAAATGGTAGGTGCAGGTAGCGGCAATACTGACAACAACTAACAACCAACACAAGATTCATGCAACTCCAGTATTTCTTATTATTAGCAGCAGCTTTGTTTTGTATTGGCATCTATGGCTTGATTACTAGCCGTAACGCCGTGCGGGTGCTAATGTCAATTGAGTTGTTGCTGAATGCTGTTAATTTGAATTTAATGGCATTTTCCAACTACCTTGACTCAACATTAATGAAAGGTCAGGTTTTCACGGTTTTCGTGATTACTGTGGCGGCTGCTGAAGCGGCGGTTGGTTTAGCGATCGTGCTGGCCATTTATCGCAACCGTGATACCGTCGATATGGAGCAGTTTAATCTCCTGAAGTGGTAATAGTACGTGCAACTCAAGCAGGTAATCATTGCTTATAAAGCACGAGACTCCCAAAGTAAACGTTGGGCAGAACTCTGTGCTAAACAACTAGAAGATCGTGGATGCCATGTATTGATGGGGCCTAGCGGACCTAAAGATAACCCCTATCCGGTATTCTTGGCTTCTGCAAGTCAACCAATAGATTTAGCTTTGGTGCTTGGTGGTGACGGTACTGTGCTAACAGGTGCTAGGCAGTTAGCCCCAGATGGCATTCCCATTCTCGGTGTAAATGTGGGAGGTCATCTGGGTTTTTTAACTGAGTCTGTAGACGAGTTTCAAGAGCCGGAGAAGGTTTGGGATCGTTTGTTAGAAGATCGCTATGCTATTCAACGGCGGATGATGTTACAAGCGGCAGTATATGAGGGTCATGGCTCAAATTTAGAGCCGGTAACTGAACGTTATTTGGCTTTGAATGAGTTTTGTGTTAAACCTGCTTCTGCCGATCGCATGATCACTTCAATTCTGGAAATGGAAATTGATGGTGAAGTGGTTGATCAATATGTGGGTGATGGGTTAATTATTTCTACTCCCACTGGTTCTACTGGGTACACTGTATCTGCCAATGGACCAATTATGCACGATGGGATGGAAGCTATTACCATCACTCCTATTTGTCCGATGAGTCTTTCTAGTCGCCCTCTGGTGTTACCCCCTGGTTCTATGGTCAGTATTTGGCCGTTAGGGGATTATGATTTAAGCACTAAATTATGGATGGATGGGGTATTATCTACTTCCATTTGGCCAGGACATCGGGTTGATGTGCGGATGGCTGATTGTCGGGCAAAGTTTATTATTTTACGGGAGAATAACTCATACTATCAAACCTTACGGGAGAAGTTACTGTGGGCTGGAACGAGGGTTCACTATAATAATAATCACCGTAATTGATAGTAATGTTGTATTTTTTATTTTAGCCCCTGATGCGATCGGGGGTTTTATCTCACATTGAGCAAGGACTAAGTAGGGTTTGATGAAAAGGTCTTTTCGTTAGGGCTAGGAGTCAGGAGTCAGGAGTCAGGAGTCAGGAGGAGAGTTAAAAACATTTTTTCATCTCTGGCTGCTCACAAAAGTGCAAGGTTTTTCAGACACAAGAGCCTGAATTTATTTAATGTTATCTTGTAAAAAGATAATCAGAAGATGTAGAGACATTTGAGTAAACGCCTCTACAAAGGTTAAAGATAGATCAATTTCCCCCATAGAATTACTAATAAGCAAATCTAGCTAACCAATAAATAGTTATCCCCAAAATTGATCCAGCTATTACCTGAACTGGGGTATGTCCTAGTAATTCCTTCAAACGGTCTTCCCTAAATTCTGGTTTTTCTTGAAATAATTCATCAATCATTTGATTGAGTATCCGCGCTTGCTTGCCGGCAGCTTGACGGACTCCAGCAGCATCATACATGACAATGATGGCGAAAACCATAGCTACAGCAAATTCAGGGGATGCCCAACCTATAGTTTGACCAACACCTGCGGCTAAAGCTGTGACTAAAGCTGAATGGGCGCTGGGCATACCTCCGGTTGTGACTAAAACACGCACATCAAGTTTGCGATGTTTGATCATCTCAATAATGAGTTTTAATCCTTGAGCCACAAAACAAGCTACAAGAGCAACCAGCAGCACGCGGTTGTTAATAATGTCGCCTATGTCCTGCATGGTATTTTGGTTAGGTTATTAAATATTAGCTGGTGGTGTAAGGAGGGAAAATGTATAGGAGGAGTCAGCACTTCTCTTCGAGACGCTTCGCGGTAAGCGTAAGCTATGCCGTTAGGCTTTACGGCTACGCTCAGTGACCGGAGTTAGGAGTCAGGAGTAAAACCCTGTTGTGAAACGAGTTTCATCAATGGCTTACGTCAAGCTGCGCTAACAATTGATGTCCCAACCGCCTTGGCGGTTGCCATAAAATTCAACCGAAAATCCCAAATTTCCCTAGTGATTGCGACTATTAATAAAGTGAGCGATCGCTTGCAGGGGAATGGCTTTTTGTCCAAATGACTCTAATTCTACACAAGCTGCTTCTACCAGTTGTTGTGCTTTAGACCGTGATTCCTCAAGTCCCCAAAGGCTGGGATAGGTGACTTTTTGGGCTTTTAAGTCTTTCCCGGCGGTTTTACCTAGTTGCTCTTGGGTAGCTGTGATATCTAAAATATCATCAATGATTTGGAAAGCCAGCCCAATATTTTGAGAATAACGGGTTAATTTTTGCACTTCTTCTACAGAAGCACCGGCGATAATTCCACCACAAACCACAGAGGCTTCTAACAGGGCGGCTGTTTTGTGATTATGAATGAAATTCAGGGTTTCTAAAGAAATATCTGGCTTACCTTCCGATTCTAAATCTACGACTTGGCCTCCTACCAAACCTGCTGCACCCAAGGCTTTACCCAACCGGGCTAAAACTTGAACTACTCTCTCTTTGGGTATACAGGAGGGGGTTTGGGTGGCGACAAATTCAAAGGCTAAGGCTAATAAACCATCCCCTGCTAAAATAGCGATATCTTCGCCGTAAACCTTATGATTTGTTAATTTACCGCGACGATAATCGTCATTATCCATTGCTGGTAGGTCATCATGAATTAATGACATGGTGTGCATCATTTCTACTGCACAGGCTGTAGGCATGGCCATTTCTATTGTGCCACCAATCATTTCACTGGTAGCAAGGCAGAGAATGGGACGCACCCTTTTACCTCCAGCTAGGAGGGAGTAGCGCATGGCTTCGTATATCTTTTCTGGATAAACGATGGGGATGGCCTGATCTAACGCGGTTTCACAAAGCTTTTGTCGCTCTTTTAGATAGTCCGCGAGGTTAAATTTGGCTTCTTTAGTTGGTTTTTGGAAGTTATCTGTTGCTACCATTCTTCATTTCCTAAAGTTTTTTGTTGATCTATGTCACAATTTTACGGTGCTGTGGCGCTCAAACACTCACTGATTTACTCAATTTTGTGTTGTCCGTAAATAGCTGGAAACTGTATTTTCTAATAACATAGCTACTGTCATCGGTCCAATACCGCCGGGAACTGGGGTAATATATTCTGCCACATTAGCGATCGCCCTAAATTCAATATCGCCAACTAACCGACTTTTACCTTTGCTATCGGTGACACGATTTATCCCCACATCTATCACAACAGCGCCCGGTTTGACCATATCAGCAGAGATTAGTCCAGGACGACCGACTCCAGCTACGAGAATGTCGGCTGTTTGGGTGATGGCTTTTAAGTCGTGCGATCGCGAATGAGCAATTGTCACTGTGGCATCTGCTTCTAACAACATTAAGGCCATTGGCTTACCTACCAAAATACTCCTTCCTACCACCACTGCCTGTTTTCCTGCTAGGGAAATTTTATATTCTGCCAATAGTCGCATCACGCCGGCTGGGGTACAACTGCGTAACCCGGTTTCACTTCTTACCAACCGTCCCAAGTTGACTGGGTGTAGTCCGTCTGCGTCTTTGTCGGGGGCTATTTGATGCAAAAGAGCGATCGCATCCAAATGATCAGGTAAAGGTAATTGTACTAAAATTCCATCTACTCTTTGATCTTGGTTCAGTTGGTTAATAATGTCCTCTAGTTGACTTTGACTGGTTTCACTAGGCAAATGCTGACCAAATGATGCTATACCAACTTGAGCGCAAGCTTTTTCTTTATTGCGAACATAGGCTGCGGAGGCTGGATTATCACCAACCATCAACACTGCTAAACCAGGGGGTCTGCCTATTTTAGGTTGTAATTGTGCGATCGTCGCTGCAAGTTCTGTGTAAATTTTTTCGGCTAATCCCTTACCATCCAGGATTTTGGCAGTTTTTGTGTTCATTATCACCCAGATCATACTCCTATTTTATCTTCAATCCCTAGCATCACAATCTAATTTTGTCAATTCTTGTTAAACAAAAATTACAACTTCTTGTGTTACTATTTACATATTTAATACTACAGGTTTTAGCCTTTACTTTAATTCACATAAATCGTAAAATAGAAGATAATCATTAACTTAACCAAAAAGTTGGGTTTAATTTGGAATTAATTTATAGTCATGTTATCTAAACTAAAAGTACAACATTACAAAAGTCTATTTGATGTTGAAGTAGATTTAGAACCATTAACCGTATTTATTGGTTCCAATGGTTCAGGTAAATCAAACATTTGCGAAGCTCTAGCTGTATTTTCTGATTTTATTCAAAGACTTATAAATAGTGCAAATATTAATTATGAAATTATCGACTTCTTCCAAGAATCATTAAAAACTGTAAGCAAAAATCAGCAGAGTCTTGAATCTAAATTTTGGCATGGAAAACCAGATTATCTTTTTTTTGAGGTTAGTACCCTTGCTACAACAGAAAATACACCTTCTGAAAATAATCAAAATCTTTTAGATACAGATATATCAGTTCGCCTTGATTATCTTCAAAGAGCAGTTTGCATAACAGATTTTATAGGAAAATATACAAATTATTTAAGAGAATCTCTCATTGAGAATAAATACGGTGATTCTGCTCTTGACAATTCTCTCAAAAAAGTTAATGTTTATGATTTTTCTCCAGTTGCTCTTTCTAGCCAAAGTTCATCAGCAGGGAGTATGGATAGAACTGGAGAAGGAATTGCTGATGCTCTAGTTGATATCTTGCACAGTAATAGAACAAGTTTTGATGAACTAGAAGCACGTCTAACACGACTTGTTCCTAATATCCAAAAAATAGTATTACCTCGTGGCAAAAATCAAACTTTTTTACTTGAATTAGTTGATAAATATTCAGCACATCATATTCCTGCTTCCGACATATCCGATGGAACATTGAGAATCCTGGCCTTTTTAACCGCGTTGTATCAAGAAACTACTCCAAGTGTTATTTGCTTTGAAGAAATAGAAAATGGAGTTCATCCGTGGCTACTACATAAAATGATGGAATTACTAAAAATAGTTTCTACAGAAGGAATAAATGATAAGCCTGTGCAAGTTTTAATCACAACTCATTCTCCCGTATTATTGAATTATGTTGAAGCTTATCAAGTCCGTGCAGTTGAGTTAGATCAAGAAGGTAAAACTCAAGTTCATAAACTACCGATAGATTCTCTACGTTTTCAAAAAGCCTTAGAAGCTTATGATGGAGAATTAGGCGAACTTTGGTTTACAAATGTGTTTGGAGGAAATCCAGCATGAACCGTCGGATTAGAATTGGGTTAATTGCTGAAGGAGAAGCAGAACTAGGAGCAAGTATTCCTTATATAAAACCAGAAAATGGTGGAAAATTAATTGATAGACAAAATGAAGGCGCACTGCATACCTTAATTAGACGAGAACTTGAAAATGCTGGATTACCTGATTGCGATTTTATTCAAAGACATCCATCAATCAATGAAAGTCGAGTTTGTAGACTGCGTACCGGATATTCAATTTTAGATCCAAAATATTTAGCACAGATTGTTATTGCTTGGAAACCAGAAGAGATAGATATGATCGTCATTGTAGTTGATGCCGATGATATACAATATAAAAGAGAGGTTGAATTAAAAGGAGCTTTAGCTAAAATTCGTGATAATCACTTAGATATCAATGATAAACCAATTAGCGATCGCAGTGCGGCCGGTCTAGCAATTAGGAACTTTGAAACATGGTTAATGGCTGATAATCATACTATTGATCAGATTTTAGGCACAGGATTTGAACAACTAGAAAACTTAGAAAATCTAGACAACACAAAAGATTTATTAGACAAAGCAATTAGAGAATCAACCTACCTTTCTGAAATAACCACCAATCAACGTCCCTTACAAATTCGATGGAACTTAGCTTTTAAGATTGATTTAGCGATCGTTAAAACTTCCTGTCCAAATGGATATGCTAATTTTACACAATCTTTAATCACCGCCGCAAAAGCAGTTATACCAATTTTAAATCTTGAATTTTAAATTTATAATGCAACCAACAAAAGTTTTTTCCTTTAAGTTATCTAATCTATTTTTGACTTTCCTTCTCCTAACTGGACTTTATAGTTGTGGTAATCCTAATTTTAATCCCAATAACTTGAAAATAGGTGTTAATATCACCCCAATTCGAGAAATTAAACCCACACAAACCCAATCAGCAACAGTATCCATTGAAGGGAAGATAGAAAAGCAAGCCCCAATGATCCAGCGTTGGGCGTATCAAATTAATGACACAACAGGTAAAATTTGGGTACTGACAAAACAAGATAATTTACAACTAGGACAGCAAGTAGTATTGAAAGGTAAGGTAAAATACCAAAGTATCCCTTTAGGGGGAAAAGAGTATGGGGAAGTTTACTTAGAAGCAGAATAAATGAATCATCAACCAGTTCATGTCAGCATTGCTATTCTTTACCAAGAAAACCAATATTTGATGCAGCTACGTGATAACATTCCTGGTATTGCTGCACCTGGTAGATGGGCGCTGTTTGGTGGACATATCGAACCTGGTGAAACACCAGAGATAGCACTCCAGCGAGAAATTATTGAAGAAATCGGGTATGAATTACCAACTTTTACTGAATTTGGCCTTTATCCCGATGAAAAAATCATCCGTCATGTTTTTCAAGCGCCCTTGCTGGTAGAATTAAACCAATTGGTGTTAAATGAAGGTTGGGATATGGGTTTATTAACATCAGAAGATATTCGTCGGGGTAATTGTTATTCAGCCATAGCCGGAGAAGTCAGACCATTAGGGGATGTACATCAACAAATTATGCTGGACTTTATCAATAAAAAATAATTCTGATGCAAACAGCAAACAAACAAACTGGTTCACAAAAATGGTTAAATATAGGCTTGGCTTTTCCTATCATTATTTTGAATGGTTGGTTACTAATCCAATTTGTACACTACTTTCAGCCTTTAGTAAGTGTAGTTTCTTCAGCCATTTTATTAGCTTTTGTTCTTGATTATCCTATTCAGTTTTTACATAAACGTGGAGTACCGCGTAACTTAGCCATTGCGGGAGTATTACTATTAACCGTAGTAATTTTAGGGGCTGTCGGCGTAATTTTAATTCCGTTAATTTTAGAACAGTTAAACGAATTAGCTAATTATCTCCCTGCTTGGATAGGTTCTGGTTCTGAACAATTAGAGGCATTTCAAAACTGGGCAGCTACGCAACAGTTACCTGTGAATTTAAGCGGTTTAGCAACTCAACTTTTAGAAAAATTATCTAATCAATTTCAGTCTTTTACTGGTAAAATTCTGGGTTTTGCTTTCGATACTATTGGTGTTTTAGTTAATGTCATCTTAGCAGTAGTTTTAACTGTTTATTTAATTTTAAATGGTGAGCAATTATGGGATGGTGTTTATAAGTGGTTTCCTAAAAATACTGGCACAAAAGTTAGGGTATTACTGCGTGAAGACTTCCAAAATTATTTTATTGGTCAGGCTACATTAGGTGCTATACTGGCTTTAACGGTGACATTAGCCTTTTTATGGTTAAAAGTTCCATTAGCATTACTTTTTGGTATTGGTATTGGCTTTTTCTCACTTTTTCCTTTTGGTACAGGAATTGGAATTGGGATTGTGAGTTTATTAGTAGCGTTACAAAATTTTTGGCTAGGGGTAGAAGTTTTAGGTATAGCTGTAACTATTGATCAAATAAATTCTAATTTTATTGCACCCCGGATTTTAGGAAATTTGACAGGTTTGAATCCTGTTTGGGTGGTAATTTCTTTATTGTTAGGAGCGAAATTAGGCGGTGTTTTAGGTTTGTTGGTAGCAATTCCCATTGCTAGTTTTATTAAAGATGTAGCTGATAGTTGGCGTGAAGGTGCATTTAATCCGGTAGTTGTGACGGAGGAGGAGATTCAAAATTCAGGAATTTAGGATTAATGTACGGTAAAATTTACTGATTTTGTGATGTTTTTCTTGGGGTTGCTAAGAGTGTGATCAAGCCAATATCTAAGATTTGAATTGTTTTTTGTAAAGAGCGATCGCTCTCGGCTTGGTATATAATAATATAGGCTGACTTTGTTAGTGCTAAGGTGGTTAAATCATGATTCAAGTCTTACAAAAACAAGTTACGTTTGCAGAATTTGTAGACTGGAAACCAGGAGGAGGACATTATGAGTTACATAATGGAGTAATTGTTGAAATATCTCAGCCATTAGGAAAACATGAAGATATTGTTGGATTTTCAGCTAGAAAAATAACTGTAGAATTTGATAGATTGAATCTGAATTACTCTATTCCTAAACAGGCTTTAGTTAAGCCACCTGGAAGTGAATCGGGTTATATACCAGATGTTTTGTTATTGAATAGTGATAATTTGATTAATGAGTCACTTTGGGAAAGGGAATCAACTGTGACTCAAGGTGATTCTATTCCTTTAGTGGTTGAAGTTGTTAGTAATAATTGGCGTGTTGATTATTTAACTAAGTTGAAAGATTATGAAGAAATAGGCATTCGTGAATATTGGATTATTGATTATTTGGCTTTAGGTGGTATTCGTTATATAGGCAGTCCTAAACAGCCTACTATATCAATTTATTCTTTAATTGATGGGGAATATCAAGTTACTCAATTTATAGAAAATCAACGGATAATATCACCTACTTTTCCTGGTTTGAATTTAACGGCTGAACAAATTTTTAAAACTGGTAATATTTAACAGTAAGAACATCATGCCCAAAATTGCGTAAATGTTCTACAACCACATAAGGAAATTGTTCATCGGCATACAAACTACCCATTAGGCTTATTGGTTCTCCTTAATAGCTAAGGCAATTTCTTCAGGATACATAGAAGCATAAAACACTTGAATGTTTACATTAAAACGTTCTGCTAGTTGTTGAATTTGATTAAAAGTCAATGTTTTTTTATTGTTTAGGATAGCCTTTATGGTATCTGATGAACCAATTTCAGGTAAATCTGATAAATTCAGTTTATGTTCTTCTATTAGATAAGCTAATATATCATTTTTATGACAATTAGGAAGAGGATAATGTTCTGTTTCGTAAGCCTCAATTACTGTTCCTAATGTATCTAATAAATGATAAAGAGGATGTTGTTCATTAGTACCAATTTCATCAAGCAAATTATTTAACCTCGTAATTGCTTGTTCATATTCTTCTTCATTGCGAATTGTCAGTAAAGGAGAAATAGCATTCCAATGAATATTGATATCTGAGGGAAGGGTGGTTAATTTTTCCATATATTTTTGTCGTATTCTGAATGAGTTAAGATATAACGAATGTAAACTTTTTGGCGATTAAAGTGAATGGAAGTAATCAAGCGATATTTATTACCACCAATATTAAACACTATTAAATCACCTACAATATCAGCACTAGGAAAAACAGAACGTAATTCATCAAAATTTTCAAAAGTGCTGGAATTGATAAGTTTTAACCAACGAATTAGCGCACTTTCACTATCAGGATATTTTTCCCAGAATTGACTCAGGACTTTACGAGAAATAATGTGCATTACTGGATTTGTAAAGCTATTATAGCAAATTCTATCATAATATGATTACTAGCGATCGCCTCTTCAATATCCTTAATTCGTTCAAGTTTATTTTATCTTATTTCTTCCATTTAGTAATTCGCCAACCTAAAGCAATAAATAGCAAGGTGGCAATAAAGCTTAATAATAGCGAAGCATAGAAGGGATGAGGTGGATTATTAACAGAAATATTTGATAGAGGTATGTTATACCAATTCTGTATAAAGATGCGCCAAATTTAGAAAGGAACGAACCACAGAGACACAGAGAACACAGAGGAGGAAAAGACAAGGTTACAAAATTCAGCGCAGCCTCATAAAGAAATGGTATTAATTTTATCAATGTGTGTTGTAACTATACCAAAAACGATAGCTTTGCTCGCCGCAGGCATCGCACCTCCACCAAATCCTATACCTAATATTGAAATTGTCTGTTCTAACGAGCGATCGCTCTCTAGTTTGCTTTAAATATTAATTTGAATTATAATTGTAAGACAAGTTGTATATTATTAAATATGAGTAAACTAATTTTAGAAATTCCTGATCAAGTAACTGAGGGATTACGTCTACCTCCTGATGAACGGCTGGATCGCATCCGTACTGAATTAGCAATTAGACTTTATCAAAAAGGGATTCTTTCTTTTGGTAAAGCCCGTGAATTATCGCAATTAAGTAAATGGGAATTTCATGAATTATTGGGACAAGAAAATATTGATCGTAGTTATGATTTGGAAGAATTAGAAACAGATTTAGAGACTTTAAAAAAATTATCATGAAAGCAGTTAGTAATTCATCGGTTTTAATTGCTTTAAGTAGTATTGGACAATTAGAGCTAATTAATCGGTAGGAATTTTGATCTGGGCTAAACAAAATGGATTAATTCCTAATTTAAGGGAACAACTTGATGCTTTGCAATCTGTTGGTAAGTTTCGTTTAAGTAATTTAATTTATCAAGAAGCTATTAAAAAAGTTGGTGAATAGTGTAAAAAATTAGGTCAACCCAACCTACATTACTGTTCCGATCTAGACCACAAACGTAGGGGTTTAGCATTGCTAAACCCTTACCCAATGACTACACCACTAAAAAGTTGAATGCTTTATTTTTTGGCAGTGCCTTATAACAAATTTTATCATAATCTGATTACTAGATAATGGAAGATTGTAGCTAAATGATGTTAATTTTGTAAAGTCGTGAGTATGTTTATAAAAACATGATTTCTAATTCTATGACCCTGACTTCAGAAGAAATCACCGCATATCGTGATCAATTTGCACGTTTAGATGATGCTATAAAAACAATGTAGAGCCGAGAATCCCTATACAAGGAATGGCTCTACATGGAAATTCATACGGCTAAAAAAGGACGATTAGGCTGTTTTTTGGTGCTTGCTGAACCTACGCCATGCCAAACCACCACCCAATAGAACTAAGCCCGGAATGGGACTAAACTCAAAGGGGACAGGAGTTGCCGCAGAAGAATAAGTTAAGGTTGAACTGTCTGCATCTAGGACTCCAGATGCCCCAAAGTCAAAAGTATTCAAGAGATCAAGAAAGGTCGAGCCGCTAGCGATTGAAGTGTTAAATGAAAGTCCAGTGTTACCATTAATGAAACCGAAAAAATTAGTATTCGATTTATCAATATTCCCACCAACTACAGTAAATAAATTCTCAATAACGCCATTTGCTAAGGCATCTACCGGTGCAGTCAATCCCAGTCCGGCGGGAAGAGAGGTTATACTGACAGCAGAGGCGGCAAAAGTACCATCACCATCCGGTAAAGTAATAATCCCAGAGACAGTACCATTAACTGCACCATCTTCATTACTAAAACTGAAGTTATAAAGACTAAAGGCATGGGCAGGAGACGTAAGGGCAGAAATTAAACTGATACCTAGAGCAAATCCAGTTACAGCAAGGTTTCTAGCGATTTTGTGGGGGGGGTAATAGCATTATTATCTAAGTTAAAGTAGTGAGCAATATATCGGCTTCTTTTCAGTTAATATCATCACTTATTGAGCTTTAATTGTCAATCCTGACCTTTGCCGCTATTTTTTTTAATTGATGGGTAATTTGACTCGTTAGTATCATAGGAAAACTCCGTTAAGAATCTAAACGCTTTTAAAATGTACGTCGCGCAGTCTCTAGGAGAGGTGTTGTAAAAAGATCGCCACGCGCTACCCTTATCTTCATCATAGCGATCGCTCTTTTCTGGATACTGTTCTAACCACGCTAACCGCACAGCATGACCAATCAACACATCTAAAACAATATATTCCTCAATTTGTAAGTTAGGATTATTAGTAGCGATCGCTGCTAGTTCCATTAAGGCTTCTACATTCACCTGTCGGTATTCTGGGGCTTCAATTTTATTCAGCAAATGCTCAATTCTTAACGCAAAATTCCTTTCCCCCGCAGTCATTTCCGAAAGCATCACCTCACTTTCTAACCGATTGCGTCGCTCTAATTTATCACCAATTACTATCCCTTTGCATTGCTGCATCAATAACCAAACTTGTTTAAAAAAGTCCTTGGGAACACGGTTAATTGCACCTTCCCCTTGACGAAATCTGCGCCATTCTCCTGGTGCAACTTCGATGTCTTCACTAATTGCAGGTTTGACTACCCACGCAATCTCACTTTCTTTTTGCTTGACGTGCAATGATTCCTGTTGACGCAACAAACTACTCATTAAAGTATAACCAGTTAATACTTGATGCAGTCTTGTTTTCACCTCAAAGGGCGATAGTTGCATTAAATAATCATAAGCCTCATCTTGTGTAACCCGCAATTCCTGGGCTAATTCACTGGTAATTAACAAGATCAAATAACCAACTCTCAGGGTTAGCAATCCTTGAAATAATTCCGGTTCAGACTTGATTAACACACCCAAATAGATTAAAATCTCCTGAGTCAGAACGCGATCGCGGATATCTTCACGACAAAAGTGATTAATTTTATCGGCTATTTCTGTATGGGACATGGGTACAATTAACAGCGAAGCTTCACTGTAAGCCCTCCCGACTGCAATTTGTTTACCTTGTACCAACATACTCGTCACCGCGTCAGATAAACCAATATCCACCATTTGACGCAACCCGGCCGCACGACGCACCACCGCCCAAATACCTAAATCTCCGGCTTTGGTGTATACTTCATCTAATAAATCTGCTACGGTGACAGGATGACCAGGACCCCCATAACCAGTATCAAATTCTAGTCCCTGCAAGCGTTTTAATGTTTGCAATAACTCTATTTGTTCATAGATATTCTCCGAAGATCGCAAATGGGACAGTAATAAGTTCAAGTTGGTTTCACATTCCATTTGGAATTCTTGCGTGTGTCCTAAACGCCAGCTTTTCCCCGGATGATAAGGTAAATAATAGCATCTTGGTACGGCATTTTTAACGGGCGATCGCTCAAATTCTCCCGCATGAATAAAATCAATTGTTTGCATTCCTGCTGTTAGCATTAATTGATTAATTCGCCCTAATTTTACTTGTACACCATTACAAACACCATTTTTCAGTTCTTGCATTAATTCTAATAACGCATCTGAACCAATTTCTAACATGGTATGAGTTAACATTAAAGTCAGAGTCGGACGACCTAAATCACTCCAATATTTTTGGATATAGGCTAATTCACTCTTTAATTGATCTACCAAAAAATGATAATCTAGAGTTAAATAAAATTGTTGAGAATCAAGAAACGAAGGTAAAAATACAATCTTTTCTCCAGAAATCCGAAATATTCTCGATGTCGTCAAACTCCGTAACCGTCGGACTGGACGACCTGTTAAACCCAGTTGATCATTTCGTCCAATTTGGGTGTATATTTGGGAAAGTTCACCAGCTTTCCTTACCTGAATCGGTTCTATTTGGGTAGGAGTTTGAGTTTCAATTCCATGAACGTCTAGCTTTTTTTGTAATTCTTCGTCTTCGGCTAATAAAGCAATTTGTACTAAAGATTGACGACTTTTGCCCACACATAAATATCTACCCAAAGGATCAATTTCACCAACTGCTAATAATCCTTCACTTAACATTTCACCCAGAAAATATAAACTTTGCGCCCACACTAAGGGGATATTTTCATTGGGTAATCTGGGCTGAGTTTGGGGGGCTATTTTTTCCGCTTCTACGTTTTCTTCGGGAACATAATACAGTTCTGGTAATAAAGATAAACCATCCTGTTCTACAAGTAAGGATTTTAAAAGTTTTTGATATTTTTTAACTTGTTCTTGATCTTGACGAAATAAACCATCCAAAACTAAATAAGTGAAAAACAACGGCCATTCACATTCAATATCTTCAAATTGCTTGAGTTCTGCTGGTTCATAATGCAGACGTTGGGTATCTTCTAAAACGGTTTGGTGTCCATCTCGTAAAAACCTTTTACAGCCGTATTTTCCAGCCAATTTTGTGATAATTTTATTAAAAGTGCGATCGCGCAATTGTTCATCTTCTACGGCAAAGGCTGGATAACTAATAATACTCAACAAAGCCCCATCTACTTCTTTAGAACCAGATTCCCTCGGTAATAATGATTCTAAGGTAATTCTCGCCCTGGTGATTTCATCCGGTAGTACATGAATTACCGAAGTTTGACCACCATGCACCCCAAATAAATTTAGTCCGTTGATAGCCTCTAAAGCCGCTTTGGCCATACCGACGGAACTAGCGTTTAACTCTGCACTACCATGATTAATTTTATTCCCCCGTTCCCAAATTCCGTAGTCTGGAGTTCGGTAAGCCCTGCCAATGTAGTATACAAGATTTTGAACAAAATTAACTTCATCTAATGTATAAATAATAGATAATCCGGCGGCGGTCATTTGCGCCAACATCAATAAAAATATAGATGTAGCAT
The DNA here is from genome assembly GCF_034932285.1 of Cronbergia sp. UHCC 0137. Lineage (NCBI taxonomy): Bacteria > Bacillati > Cyanobacteriota > Cyanophyceae > Nostocales > Nostocaceae > Cronbergia > Cronbergia sp. UHCC 0137. Next base: position 39,797 of record NZ_JAYGHC010000019.1, on the reverse strand, counting down.
CAAGTTGGAGATGTCCCCACTCATCATCACCTACGACAATATCCCCAGTCGCCGTGTTATATTTGGCGTGTAATCCATCCAGTAAAGATTGGGTATGCTTAAATTTTTCTACCTTCGCGCTTTGTTTCATCATGGCGAACAATAAACCGCGCATCAGCTTGATTATACTATGTTCGAGTTCATAGGTGCGTCCCTCGTCGTGGTCTACCTTGCGATAAGCTATGGCTAAACCCCAAACCCCCAAAATGCTGTAAACATTATCACGCACCCAGGCATCCGTGTAATCACCATGATCATTCACCGCTGTACTCGCAGGAAGCAACCCAGTAATGGGATTTTGACGGGAAAGGATAATAGTTTTGATTTGCTGATAGTAAAAATCTAAGCGAGTTGGTAGGGGTTTGGTGATTTTCATGATCTGAATTTAGACCGATTTCGGGAAATTTTACCCTGTAATTTCAGGGTTATTCTCGCAAAAGCTAGACTTTATATAGGGTTTGCTGAAAAAGTCCTTGCGTTAGGGCTAGGAGTCAGGAGTCAGGAGTCAGGAGTCAGGAGAAGAGTTAAAAACATTTTTTTATCCCTGGCTACCCACAAAAGTACAAAGTTTTTCAGACACAAGACGCTATAACCTTGCAACTATCGTCTTTTTTATGAGCTTCAAGCCTTTGATTTATCAGGTTTATATGCCTAACGGCACGCTACGCTATCAGCAACGCCTATATATTAGCATTAAATAAGCGATCGCTAAAATCTAAAAGTTGGTGAAATAATATTCTGTGCTTCCAAAAATGCTGCAACCCTGAAAATTAAGGCTTCATGATCAGGTGCGGCGATTAATTGTACTCCTAGAGGTAAAGTATTAGGGTGCTGAATTGGAACTGATAAAACTGGTAAACCAATAAAAGATAATGGTTGGGTGAATAATCCTAAATGGGGACGAACGAGAATTTCTTCTCCATTTAAAATCATGGTTTTTTGACCAATTAACGGGGCAGTGATTGGTGTAGTAGGTGCTATAATTATATCAACATTTTGAAATATTTCCCGCAAGCGATCGCTATACCATTTCCTAAACCGTTGTGCTTGCAAATACCAATTACTAGGAATTAAAGCCCCAGCCAAAAAGCGATCACGTGTTGCTGGATCAAAGTCTTGGGGACGGTTTTTCAATTGTTCCAAGTGCAGATTCGCGCCTTCACTGGCTGTAATCACAAAAGCCGCAGCACGGGCGCGGTTAGCTTCTGGTATTGTTACATACTCAGTTACACCCAAAGCGTCAGCTACTTTTTGTACTGCTGCTAAGACTTCTGGGGCGGCATTTTTGGTAAAATATTCTTGAGCGATCGCTATCCTTATCCCCTCAACCCCTTGATGAATTTGCGGTAAACATAACTCAGGAAGGCGTTTTGTACAAACTGGATCTCGTGGATCTTCCCCTTGCAGCAAATCAAACACCATTGCCAGATCCCGCACTGAACCAGCAAAAGCCCCAATATGGTCAAAACTGCTAGAAAATAAACTCACACCAGCACGGGATAAGCGCCCATAAGTCGGTTTAAACCCAAACACACCGCACAAAGCCGCCGGAACGCGAATGGAACCATTTGTGTCAGAACCCAAAGCCAGAGGAACTAAACCAGCCGCTACAGCCGCAGCCGAACCACCAGAAGAACCACCTGCTACCCGTTGTAAGTCATGGGGGTTATGAGTAGCACCATAATGAGCATTTTCTGTCACAAATCCATAAGCGTACTCATCCATATTTAACGCCCCAATTAACACAGCACCGGCTTGTTTTAACCTAGTAATTGCGGTTGCATTTTGGGTAGCTGGGGGATTTTCGGCGTTGATTTTTGAACCTGCTAAAGTTGTTAAACCAGCAATATCAAAAAGGTTCTTAACTGCAAAAGGTACACCAGCTAATACACCAGGATTATTACCTTGAGAAATTTCTCTATCAATACGTTCTGCATCTGCTAAAGCTGTTTCTGTGGTGATAGCGGTAAAACAATTAAGTTCAGGATTTCGTGTTGCAATTTTGGCTAAAGTTGCTTTGGTAATTTCGAGTGCGCTAATCCTTCTCGATAAAACATTTGCGGCTATAGATACAGCATCATTCATGGTTTAAAAATGGGGGCAATTTCTATTTCTTCTGGTAAAGTAAAGGAGTTAACAATTTCTGCAATTGATTTAATTCTTTCAAAATTAGCTATCACTTCATCTTGATATTCATCATTTATTGGTAATTGTAATAGCAAAGACATTTGTTTAACATATTCCTGAGTATTAAAATTTTGATTATCCATTTTAATAAATACCTGTAGCATTATCAGTAATAAACCTAACTTCCTACAAACCATTGAGTCCCAGTAAACAGGTAGTATACCCCAGTCAGAATCAGAGCCATACTACCAAAGCGGATAATTCCCTCCGAATGTTTCAACAATTGCTTACTTTGTTTCGCCAGTCCCGTAAATAAACTCGCCAGGAAAATTAGAAGAGTGTAACCTAAAGCGTAGCTAACCATCGTCAGTGTACCCAATATTTGTGAACCTGTTGCTGCTGCTGCGGCTAACACCCCAAACAGTACCGGACTAGCACAAGGAGAACTCACCAGTGCAAAGGTCAACCCTACCCCATAAGGACCAGCCTGGGGGAGATTCATATTCATTTGTGGTAAAGGGATATTTACCACTCCCATCAACCACAAACCCATTACAGCCATAATCAGTCCCACAACAATATTGATATAGCCTCGGTACTCTACCATGACAACTCCGGCAAAAGATGACACCAAGCCAAACAGACTTAAAATCGTTATTGCTCCCAAAACAAACAAACCAGCCTTAGTAAAAGCATCCCAACGGGATTTAATATTTAATGTGCCGATATAACTCAGGTTGACTGGTAAAAGTGCCAATATACAAGGAGATACACTAGCAAGTACCCCACCAACAAACGCTAAAGGTAACAATACCAAAGGATTTGCTGTGTCCTGTTGGTTTAACCACTGCTGATAACGGTTTTCAACAATAGAAATCGCGTATTCAATAGGGTGACTGATTACAGGAGCCATGGTGAGAACTATAATCAGGGAGAATAATCCTAATCCACCATAAACTAACCATTTTTTCGATATTTTAAAACGATGAGAATGGGTTTTCTCTGTTGAAGATGAAGATATTTGTTTCATAAAAAATTCCTAATGACTCGTCAGCATAAAAAGCTAGTTTTGCCTCTAAAGATAGAGGCAAAGCCAGACTTGGATTAATTTTTCGCCAAAGCGGTTTTGAGAATTTTGGTGTATTCAGCCTTGTTAGGATTGTTTTGATACAGAGCTAAAATGTTGCCAGTAGCCGGATCAACGATCGCTACAGTGCTAGTTTTACTCTTGTTATTTTCCAGAAATTTACCCAAACCTAATTTTTCGGCCATTGCTTCTGTCTGTTTAAAGGTGGCTTTATCCGTTACATCCAACACGACAAAATTGACCTTGCCAGAATATTCTTGTTTCAATTGAGAGAGAGTTGGCGCAATATTCTTGCAGCCACTACACCAAGTAGCAAAAACGTCTACTACGAGTGGTTTACCTTGAAGTTCTTTAGCTAGAGGACCACCTACATTAGCCTTAGCAGTAGATAAATTTGCCTGAGCAATCTTTGCAATTGATGATTGAGATTCAGCTTCAGCAGAAATACTAGCTGAGTTGATTCCTACCATAGATCCAGTCAAAACTAGGCTACTCAAACAAATTTTGAGTAACAAATTCGCGTGTTTGTGCATAAAATTATTCCTGTTCTTAACCTAAAAGTGTTTAATTTGTAGTATGTTGGCGCGATGCTGATCCAATATTGGAACTGGAGTAGTTCATTGTGGTGCATCTGTTTATAAGACGATTGATTATCAAAATTGGATTTAAAGTCTTCCCCCTAATCGGAGGAACATTAAAATTAAATATCTGCATCGAGCATCTAATCCAATTCGCTTTGTCAGTCGTCACTAGAATAGATGGCATTTTCCAGAAGAACGAGTTGCTTGTTTCAATCTTGGAGAAACGTGAGGTGATTCCGTATATATTTAAACCTGTTTTCGCAACAGTATGGAGCATAAATTTCCCAAGTCAAATTCCAGAGAACTTTCATCTGCAACAGATGAAGTTTTATTTGTAGCTCTCAAAAATGGCGACTCTTCGGCACTCAGTATTTTGTTTTCTCGTCATGGTCGCTTAGTTTATGGATTAGCTCTGAAAATTCTGGCTAACTCCCAAGAAGCTGAAGACTTGACTCAAGAAATTTTTCTCACACTGTGGCACAAAGCATCTAGTAATCCAGATTGTCGCTTTTTTGTGCGGTATTTGGTGACGATCGCGCGATCGCGGTCTATTGATAAACTACGCGCTCGGACTAGACAACTTAAACTTGTAGAAAAATGGGGGCAAACGATGACAAATGAGGCAACACCAGTGCCAACACCCGTCGAACAAGCGAGTTTTGCAGAGCGATCGGGGCGAATTTACCATGCTTTAACACAACTACCCGAAAAGCAACGCCAAGTAATCGAACTAGCTTATAACCAAGGATTAAGTCAGTCAGAAATTGCCAAACAAATCAACATCCCTCTAGGCACAGTCAAAACTGCTACCCGTCAAGGATTACTAAAACTCAAGCGCATTTTATTAGATTCTGATTTATCAATGTATGAATAAATCTTTTGATCCCGAACACATCAAAAACCTGACTGCGGGGTTTGTCGTTGATGATCTCACCCTTGAAGAAGCTGAACAGTTTCGGCTTTTACTTGATCAATATCCAGAACTGATTGCCGAAGTTGATGATTTGCAAGAAGTTTTACGGCAAGTCTTAGATGGCTTCACTGAGGTAGAAGTACCAACCCATCTCCTACCAAAAATTCTGCAACAAGCAGAAAGTTCGACTAGACAAGCTACTGATATCAAGGAAAAAACCGCAGAAATTGCTAAACAAAAACTACTCCGATGGACAAAAATTGCTGGTAGTATTGCAGCATTATTTGTTGTAATTCTAGGGGTTGATAATTATCGTTTACGTCAAAATCTGGCTATTGTCACAGCAAAAAACCAGCGTTTACAACAGGATTTTGCCCAAGCTCAAGTTCTGAAAACAATGCTCCAAAATAATGAAACACGACTATTTACTTTTAAAGGGGTCAACTCAGCAGATTTAGCTTCAGGGAGTATGATGATAAATCCTGAACAAAAAAAAGCGGTGATGGTTTTCCAAAATCTGTCTGCTCCACCTCCTGGTTATGTCTACTTATTATGGACAGTTATTGCCAGCAAGAAGTTACCTTGTGGTGAGGTAAAGCCCTATTCTTGGGGAAGCACTTCCTATGAGTTACCATTTACTACTCAAATGTATAGAGAATTTTCTCACCCACAATTTTCTGGGTTAGTTGTCACACTAGAAACAGATTCAAATGTCTCTCGTCCCACCGGAACTATTGTGATGCAAAGTTTATTGTAGGTTTTGAAATTGAGATTAAAATTTTTGTAAGTCATCGGGGTTATGAGTAGCAGCATAATGGGCATTTTTTGTCACAAATCGTATATTTAACGCCCCAATTAACACAGCATCAGCTTGTTTTAATCTATTAATTACAGTTGCATTTTGTGTAGCTGGAGGATTTTTGGCGTTGATTTTTTAACCGACTAAAGTTGTTATACTAGCAATATCAAAAAGGTTCTTAACTATCACTTCATCTTGATATTCATCATTTATTGGTAATTGTAATAGCAAAGACATTTGTTGAACATATTACTGGCTGTTGAAATTTTGATTATCCATTTTAGAAAATTCCCTATTTACTCATTATTTAAGCTTTTTCTAAGATCATCTAGTGGTGATTCTGGTGTTTCTGGTTCATCAGGACAAAATTCCAAATCAACACTATACTTCATAGATCTTCTATCAGGTAAAATTGAGAGATTTATTTTAATTCTACCCTTTTGCCAACCTTTACCACCAACTTTTAATAACTGACATTCTCTTACAGTTCTCAACTGCATAATATCTACAGCAATAATTTGATCATAAATTTTAAAATTATTTAAATGGCTAATGCAATGGCTAGTATCAATATCAACATTATTGCTCAAATTTGATTTCTTGATTTGAACTCCATGAATCACAAGATCTTTTAATCTACCTACCGTAAAACTATCTGCCGAAATCTGTATGATATCATCATCACATTCTAACGGAATAAATTTATCAGTCATATCTATTTTCCTAAATTAGGATATGGCGTTTCCTAATCGAATGAAGTACAAAACTATCTGCGTTTATCCACGTTCATCTGCGGTTAAATCTTTTTTCGTGTACCTCACTTGCATTAAAATTGCCACATACAACAATCACAATAAATTATACTAATTTTAGATTGTATATTTTAAAATTGAGATTAAGGTTTTGATAAAACTTCACAAATTAACAACTGAAAAATTATCCACCTGGGTAAAAGAAGCAAAAAGTCAAGCAGTAAAGGGAAATATTATGCAACGTATACCCTTTTTAGCTTTGGCAAATCCTGACTGGTTTGCTGTTCACATCTGCTGTAAATCAGGAGAAACCTACACTCAAGGAGATACAGATTGTGTATTTCCTTTGATGAGTTTGATTAAACCCTTTTCTTTACTTTATCTGCTGGAACAAGTAGGAGTAGAAGAGGTTTTAAAGTGGGTGGGAATTGAACCATCTGATCAACCTTTTAACTCTTTAGAACAGTTAATTGCTGACAATGGATATCCCCGCAACCCGATGATTAATAGTGGTGCAATTACCCTTGCTGATAAATTACCAGGAAAAGAACCCACACAATTATTTTGTCAATGGTTAAATAAATTAGCCGGTTGTCAACTTGAGTTAGATCAAAAAATGTTGGATTCAGTTCGTTCTACTCACTCTAGTGCTAATATAGCGATCGCTCACCATCTCCACTACAACGGACACATCAAAGATATTAATCTAGCCCTTGACATTTACGAAGAAATATGTTGTATTTCTGGAAAAGTGGCAGACTTAGCTTTATTAGGAAAACTCTTAGCTTGTGAAAGCAATTTTGTCAAGTTGCAAAATCGGCAAATCGTCAACGCATTGATGTTAACCTGTGGACTCTACGAAGACTCTGCCAAGTTTGCCGTTAAAATCGGTCTACCAATGAAATCAGGCATCAGTGGGGCATTGTTAGCAATAATACCAGACCAGGTAGCGATCGCCTGCTATAGTCCCAACTTAGATAGTACAGGTAATTCTGTAGCGGGTCTAGCATTGACTCAAATTTTATCGCAAGAATTACAATTAAGTATTTTCAGCTAACTTTGGTGTAGGTTCCATGTCTAGAGTAGGAGTAGATTCTGGTTTTGGAACTGGGAACTTTTCCACTTGAGGAACAGGAGTCGCTTTTATTTCCGGTTCAACTTGAATTTCTGGAACTGGTAATTTTTCCACTTGAGGGAGAACTTTAGTAGTATAACCCGCATCAACAATTCCGCGCACCTGATCAGCAGTAAGTTCACCTCTGACAATTCTGGAAAGCGTATCCTTACCTTCAGGTTCATAGGTAATTATTCTCGAAGTGCTGTTAAAGACATTTTTAACAGGATTACCTTGATTATCCAAAAATTCCAACTTTAACCAATTTTTACCGATTTTAAAACCCTTGAGATATAATGTTTGCCAACGGTCAAGAACAAGACTTTCGCCATTAATCGTGTAACGAATACGCCAATCACTAAATTCATTCTCAGTATTTTCTTCAGCAAGAATATGTAAAGGCGCATTAGTTAGGTAAAAATCCAACATAATTGGTTCTGCACCATAGCTATCCTTGGGACGGCTGTAAGTGAGAATAGGTAAATTGGGATTAGGATTATTATCGTCCGTTTTAGTAAAAACATGAAAAGTTGTTTGGGCATAAGCACCTTCATTTTTAAAACTTTCATCCCAAGGACGAGAAGCAAAGACACGCAACGTATGAGTACCAGCAGACAAATCTGATAAAATCATCGGCTGACTTATGTCGTAAACAGCCATATAAGGCTGATTATCAAGAATTAGGTGCAAATGGGGTCCTAGTTGCCATTGCGGGTCTTTAAAGATGGGTAAATCCTTAACTTGCAAACTGACCTTAACTATATTGTCCTGGAGAACTTCATCTGGTTGAGGGGTCAGGATAGTTACCTGTGGTTGATAGACTTCCAAACTAGGGGCTAGTTCTTGGATAATTTCTGGTGGGGCAGTTTCCGTAAACTGTCGAAAAACTTGGGAAATGAGTTGCTGACTTTCTTCATAGTCAATAGATACATCCTCACTGACAGCCTTTTCAACACAACCGCTTAAACTTACAATCACCAAAAAAGTCATTACCCATTTAAAAACCGCGAAACCTCCAGATGAGAGTTTCCTAAAAACATTCTTACCCCTAAAGTTCATACTTACCAGCCTGTAATAGTTCTCAACAACCGACCATTGTGGCGCAAACCCAGTCTAAGGGAAAGAGGGAAAGTTAAAAGGCAGGAGGCAGGAGGCAGGAGGCAGGGGAGGTAGGGAGAGAAATTATATTTATAGCACTTACGCAAGATTAACGTATTTTCATCATTGCGAGGCGATCGCACCCTGTGAGAAGCACGCTACGCGGTAGCTTGCCGTAGGCTTTCCCAATCTTAAACCTTCATATTTCGTATCCCCTGCGTAAGTCCCGTCAATTTTCTAGTGTTTCCCTATTCCCTGTTCCCTGTTCCCTATTCCCTATTCCCTATTCATCTATAAATTTTACGAATTGTTATAGTTTGTAAATTAAATGAAAAAACTATTGACATTTTTGCAAAGAGTATAGACTTAAAAGAGTAGATCCGACAATAAATTCGGCGAGTTTGAATTATTGTTAAAAGATCGTCAACAATGTACAAGAACACACTCTATAATTCAACAGAAACAACTCTCCACACAGCATCCTTATTACAGCCCGAGCAAAATCTAGAGGCCATCAGTAAGGTAAACTATGTGGTATTTAATGATTCCTCAATCCTTATCTAGAGAGGAGGTCGAATGACAATTAGTCCTCCGGAGCGAGAGGAAAAAAAGGCAAGAGTCATCGTTGACATTGATCCAGTACCAACCTCATTTGAAAAATGGGCGCAACCTGGTCATTTCGACAGATCCTTAGCTAGAGGTCCAAAAACCACCACCTGGATTTGGAATCTCCACGCCCTCGCCCATGACTTCGATACACATACAAGCGATTTAGAAGACATCTCCCGCAAAATATTTGCGGCTCACTTCGGCCACTTAGCCGTTGTTACCATTTGGTTAAGCGGGATGTTGTTCCACGGTGCGAAGTTCTCCAACTATGAAGCTTGGTTAACAGATCCGTTAAATATTAAGCCCAGCGCCCAAGTAGTTTGGCCAATTGTTGGTCAAGACATTTTAAATGGTGATGTCGGTGGTGGCTTCCACGGCATTCAGATCACCTCTGGACTGTTCCAAGTATGGCGGGGCTGGGGTATTACTAGCTCTTTCCAACTTTACGTCACCGCGATCGGTGGATTGGTATTAGCTGGTTTGTTCTTATTTGCCGGTTGGTTCCATTACCACAAACGCGCTCCCAAACTGGAATGGTTCCAAAACGTAGAGTCAATGCTGAATCACCACTTATCAGTATTGCTCGGTTGTGGTTCCTTGGGATGGGCGGGTCATTTAATCCACGTATCTGCTCCCATTAACAAAATGTTGGATGCAGGTGTGGCAATTAAAGACATACCATTACCCCATGAGTTCATTTTGAACAAGGACTTGTTGACAGAGTTGTATCCCAGCTTTGCCAACGGATTAGCTCCTTTCTTCACCTTGAATTGGGGACAATATGCTGACATTTTGACCTTCAAAGGTGGATTGAACCCCGTAACAGGCGGTTTGTGGATGACTGATATTTCTCATCACCACTTAGCGATCGCTGTACTGTTCATCATCGCTGGTCATATGTACCGTACCAACTGGGGTATTGGTCACAGCATCAAAGAGATTCTCGAAAACCACAAAGGACCCTTCACAGGTGAAGGTCACAAAGGTCTTTACGAAAACCTCACCACATCTTGGCACGCTCAATTGGCTACCAACCTAGCCTTCTTGGGTTCACTGACAATCATCATCGCCCATCATATGTACGCGATGCCCCCCTATCCATACTTGGCAACTGATTACGCTACACAGTTGTGCATTTTCACACACCATATGTGGATTGGTGGCTTCTTGATTGTTGGTGGTGCGGCTCACGCAGCCATTTTCATGGTGCGGGATTATGATCCCGTTGTGAACCAAAACAACGTTTTAGATCGGGTGATTCGTCACCGCGACGCTATCATCTCTCACCTGAACTGGGTTTGTATTTTCCTCGGCTTCCACAGCTTTGGATTGTACATTCACAACGACACAATGCGTGCCTTGGGTCGTCCCCAAGATATGTTCTCTGACTCAGCAATTCAGTTGCAACCAGTATTTGCTCAGTGGGTACAAAACCTGCACACACTAGCTCCTGGTGGTACAGCACCCAACGCCATAGAACCAGTTAGCTACGCATTTGGCGGCGGTATTTTGGCTGTAGGCGGTAAAGTCGCGATGATGCCCATTGCTTTGGGTACAGCCGACTTCTTGGTTCACCACATTCACGCCTTCACCATTCACGTTACCGTCCTGATTCTGCTCAAAGGTGTACTGTACGCCCGCAGTTCTCGTTTAATTCCAGACAAAGCCAACCTTGGTTTCCGCTTCCCTTGCGACGGTCCAGGTCGTGGCGGCACTTGTCAAGTATCCGGTTGGGATCACGTATTCCTCGGACTCTTCTGGATGTATAACTCCCTGTCAATCGTAATTTTCCACTTCAGTTGGAAAATGCAATCTGACGTTTGGGGAACAGTAGATTCAGATGGTGTAGTGTCTCACATCACTGGTGGCAACTTTGCCGAAAGTGCTATCACCATCAACGGCTGGTTGCGTGACTTCCTGTGGGCGCAAGCTACACAAGTAATCAACTCCTACGGAAGTGCATTGTCTGCTTATGGACTTATGTTCTTAGGCGCTCACTTTGTTTGGGCATTCAGCTTGATGTTCCTGTTCAGTGGTCGTGGCTACTGGCAAGAACTAATTGAGTCCATTGTTTGGGCGCATAACAAACTGAAAGTTGCACCAGCAATCCAACCCCGCGCTTTGAGTATTATTCAAGGTCGGGCTGTAGGTGTAGCTCACTATTTATTAGGAGGAATTGCCACCACCTGGGCATTCTTCCATGCACATATCCTTTCAGTAGGGTAGCAAACAGCTACACTGAGTACCGTAGGGCGAACAGCTGTTCGCCCCTACTTCTCACTCTAAATGCTGACACTTGATGGCTAAAGGTCAGAGGACTTATCAAAACCTATGGCAACAAAATTTCCAAAATTTAGCCAGGATCTCGCACAGGACCCGACCACTCGTCGGATTTGGTATGCGATCGCGACAGGGAACGATTTTGAAAGCCATGATGGCATGACGGAAGAGAATCTTTACCAAAAGATTTTCGCTACGCATTTCGGTCACTTGGCAATTATCTTCCTGTGGGCATCCAGCCTCCTGTTTCACGTAGCCTGGCAAGGTAACTTTGAACAGTGGATTAAAGATCCCCTCCACGTCAGTCCCATCGCCCATGCGATTTGGGATCCTCACTTCGGTGATGCAGCAGTTGAAGCTTTCACCCAAGCTGGTGCTACTAATCCCGTAAACATTGCTTACTCTGGTGTTTATCACTGGTGGTACACCATCGGGATGCGGACAAATGGCGAACTGTACACCGGTTCCATTGGTTTGCTCCTGTTGGCAGCAGTGTTTCTATTTGCTGGCTGGTTACATTTGCAACCCAAATTCCGTCCTAGCCTTTCTTGGTTCAAGAGTGCTGAACCCCGTTTAAATCACCACTTGGCTGCTTTGTTCGGTGTTAGCTCCCTAGCTTGGACAGGTCACTTAGTACACGTTGCTATTCCCGAATCTCGTGGTATTCACGTGGGCTGGGACAACTTCTTGACCGTAGCTCCCCATCCAGAAGGCTTAACCCCCTTCTTCACAGGTAACTGGGGCGTTTATGCTCAGAACCCCGACACCGCCGGTCATTTATTTGGCACTTCCACCGGTGCTGGTACAGCGATTCTCACCTTCTTGGGCGGTTTCCACCCCCAAACAGAATCCCTGTGGTTGACCGACATGGCTCATCACCATTTAGCGATCGCTGTTCTGTTCATCATCGCCGGTCATATGTACCGCACCAACTTCGGAATTGGACACAGCATTAAAGAAATGCTCAACTCCAAATCCGGTTTAGTTCCCGGTAGCAAGAGTGAAGGTCAGTTCAACCTGCCTCACCAAGGTCTGTACGACACAATCAACAACTCCCTGCACTTCCAATTGTCTTTGGCATTGGCAGCACTAGGAACAATCACTTCCTTAGTGGCGCAGCATATGTACGCCCTGCCTCCTTACGCATTCATTGCTAAGGACTACACAACACAGGCAGCACTGTACACCCACCACCAGTACATCGCTGGTTTCTTGATGGTTGGAGCATTTGCCCACGCCGCCATCTTCTGGGTACGTGACTACGACCCCGAACAAAACAAAGGCAACGTACTTGACCGGATTTTGCAGCACAAAGAAGCGATCATCTCCCACCTTAGCTGGGTATCTCTCTTCTTAGGCTTCCACACCTTGGGCTTGTATGTACACAACGACGTAGTTGTGGCTTTTGGTACACCTGAAAAGCAAATTTTGATTGAGCCAGTATTTGCTCAATTCATCCAAGCTGCTCACGGTAAAGTGCTTTACGGCTTAGATACCTTGTTGTCTAACCCTGATAGCATTGCTTACACTGCCTATCCTAACTACGGTAACGTTTGGTTAGGTGGCTGGTTAGAAGCCATTAACTCTGGTACTAACTCCCTCTTCTTAACAATTGGCCCTGGCGATTTCTTGGTACACCACGCTTTCGCTTTGGCTATCCACACCACCACCTTGGTACTCGTTAAGGGTGCTTTAGATGCTCGTGGTTCTAAGCTGATGCCCGATAAAAAGGACTTCGGCTATGCCTTCCCTTGCGACGGTCCAGGCCGTGGCGGTACTTGCGACATTTCCGCCTGGGACTCATTCTACCTAGCGATGTTCTGGATGTTGAACACCATTGGTTGGGTAACCTTCTACTGGCACTGGAAGCATCTAGGTATTTGGCAAGGTAACGTTGCTCAGTTCAACGAAAACTCTACCTACCTGATGGGCTGGTTCCGTGATTACCTCTGGGCTAACTCTGCTCAGTTAATTAACGGTTACAACCCCTACGGCATGAACAACTTGTCTGTTTGGGCTTGGATGTTCCTCTTCGGACACCTAGTTTGGGCTACTGGTTTCATGTTCCTCATCTCTTGGAGAGGTTACTGGCAAGAGTTAATTGAAACCTTGGTTTGGGCGCACGAACGTACTCCTCTCGCTAACCTAGTTCGCTGGAAGGACAAACCCGTTGCTCTCTCCATTGTTCAAGCTCGTGTAGTTGGTCTAGCTCACTTCACTGTCGGCTACATCGTCACCTACGCAGCGTTCCTCATTGCTTCTACTGCTGGTAAGTTCGGTTGATCTTGACTACTGGTTTTAGATAAGTAATTAATCCCCTGCCTCATGGTGGGGGATTTTTTATAGAATTGTCATTATTGGTTTATATAGAATAGAGTGCGTTAAAATATAAGTTGATACTAAAAAAAATTAAAAAAATCTCTGGATAGTATTAGTTTTAAGTTAAGTATTATGTTGTTGTAGTGTTCTAGGAGAAATTAGGAGCAATATGGAAGAACTGCAAATCCCAGATAAATTTAAGCGTGGGTTCGAGCAACTTGTAAGTATTGACACTACAACTATTGAAAAATTAATAGATGCTTTGAAGCAAGTTTCACCATCGCTACTTATTGAAGATTTGGCATCAGAAGTGGCTTCAAAGGTTCAGGTCTTGACTGAAGAAGAAATAATAAATATTATACAAGCCTTAATTTCTTTATATAACTTTAGAGACTATTCTGGTACATCTATAGAGAAACTTATACAGGGAATTAGTCAGGCTGTTCAGGAAGATGAAGAACTTCCTTACATTTCTGAAGAAGAAAAACAAGAATTTGAAAAGCGATTAGCTATTTTTTTAGAATTTGATGGTGTACTCAGTGTTACAGCTAAAGCAATTGATGTAGTACGAGATCATGAGCGTATATTCACAGGCTCTCGCATTTTGACCGATATGCGTCCTATTTTTGGCTCAGACTTGGAAACAAGTCCTACTAGCGTTGCAATAATCCATATGCTAAAAATAGAGTATTTGGATTTAGAGGGCAAACATGAGTTTTTTGTAGCTTTGGATTCAATGGATGTAGAACAATTACGCCAACAGTTAGATAGAGCAGATAGAAAAGCAAAAGCTATTGGTTTAATGCTAAATAAAGCAAATATTTCATACTTGAATTACCCAAATGTTGAGTAAAGGAAATAAAAATGTTGGTTGTACAAAAGGAAAAAGTTGATTCTTGGATGCAGAATCTTGATAAGAGTTCTAAGCAATCTCAACCTGCTTATTTATGTAATCAAAATTTTCAAAAAATAGAGGAAACCAACTTGTTGAAAACTTCTTTTGGCTGCAATTATTCAAAGATGAAGCAAAGAATAGGTAATGATAATAACCCTGACAATTTATCAAGATTCTTTTACAAAAGTACAATATCTCTTGGTAGCAGTGCTAAACTATCTAATGGTAAAGGAAGTATAAAACATGAAATCCTAACCCTTGTAGGTAAAAACTGTATTACAGTTTTTGATGGACAAAAATTATACGATTTAATTCATCCAGAATTGCAAGCAAACCAATCTGTAGAATTGGACTTTGCAGGAGTGGAAATTTTTGCCGCTCCGTTTTTTAATTTTGCTTTTGGACAATTATTAAGAGATATCCAACCAAAGAATATCAAGCACTTGTTGAAAGTTTCTAATATCAATTCACTAGGTAGTCAAATACTCAAGCTAGTTATCGAAAACTCAAAACGTTACTACTCAGATCCTGAATTTCGTAGTAGATTAGACAAAGTAATCAGTGAACAGCCTAAAAACCTTTAATGCCACCTATACCTATACCTAACTACAAAGTTCAGGCGGATGTAGTTGATATCCGGTCTGATAATCCCAAAGCAAATGACCTTTTTTTAGTAGATAGTAATGTTTGGTATTGGTATAGCTATAATAGTGCTATTCTATCAGCGGATGATTATCAGATAACATATTATCCTTATTATTTAACAAAAGCTATCTCTGCTAAATCAGGACTTCGATACTGCGGTCTTTCTTTGGCAGAGTTAGCGCACCAGATTGAAAAACAAGAAAGAGATAATTTTCATTCCACATTAAGACCTAAAATATACCGCCGCTATCCAAAACAGAGAAGTAAAGTTGTAGCCGAAGTTCAAATTGCTTGGAGCCAAGTTATATCAATTGCAGCTTGTACAGAAATTATGATTGATGAAACTATGACAAATAGATCATTAGTAAGATTCCAAACACAAGCACTCGATGGTTATGACTTATTCATACTAGAAGCTATGAATAAAGCTGGATTAAAGCAAATAATTACAGATGATAGCGATTATTTAACTGTTCCTGGTATTGAGGTTTTTACGGCTAATAACAATGCAATTACCGCAGCAAAAAATCAGAATAAACTTTTAATAAGATAAACTTATCGCAAGGCTAATTTAATCTATTAGACTAAATTAAAACAGCAATTTGTTATGCTTACTAAAAAAGTGGTGAGCTTGCGATCGCACCAGTCGTGTGGCAATACTTCTCGGTTAAGGAGTGTAGAGACGTTCCATGGAACGTCTCTACAGGGGTTTTCGGCTCACAAATTTGTTTAACCGAGCAGTATTGAGTCGTGTGGTTGCTTCATCCTCACTTACGCAGCGTTCCTGTTTACTTATTAGTGAATATTGTATATAATCCGACAAGGCTAGTTTCGCCATGCTAAAATAAGAAAGTACAGTCAAAGGAGCGCAAAAACGGATAGTATTTTTAATGTCTTGGCTAAATATAGGTAGCATTTGGGTTTACCTCCTGCTGATAAGGAAGAAAGAATGTTTGTATCAAAGTTATATACAGATAAATGGACTGGAAATACAAATGAAGAAAACTTGATTGAAGATCCAAATTGGCAGCAAATAAAAACATCTATTTGTGAGTTAGATGGTAAAAGCAAAACTTTAGTTAGTTTAGAAGCTGATGATGAAAGTTATATGATGATTGGTGGAGGTAATAATGGTCAATATATTGTTACTGCAACTTTAGATCATGAAATTTTTTATTCTCTTTTGCATCCAGTTGATTATGAAGTAGCCAAATCAGATACTTCTGTCAAGAAAATTAATTTATCTATTTTTTATCAGGCATTAATAAATACAAATAGTAATAATATCAATTTTGCTAATGAAAAAAAATTAGTTGTAGGTGGACAAGCGGGGAATTATTCTGAGAAAATTTGTGTTAATTTACCCCAATGCTTAATAGCTTCAATCACATTTGCTGAATCTGGTGAACTTGAACCACTGTTTACTTGGGAACAAGATGAATCTTTAGTAATGGTCTAATACTGTTTTCATGGGTGGCTATTTTCACAATTAGGATTTAGAAAAATTTTTATCATTGGAAACTTTAAAAATTTATGACTGAAAACACAAACAGAGGAATTGCTGGACTTAATAGAAAAGACGCAGAAAGTATTCTCAAGAAATTTTTAGATAATGAAAATTATAGAGTTTTGGCTGTCAATGGGAAGTGGGGTGTTGGTAAAACCCATTTAGTACAAACATTTTTAAATGAACACCTACAAGACTATTATTTGTATGCTTCTGTTTTTGGTATTTCTTCAATTGAACAATTAAAAGTAAGGATATTAGCTAATTACAAAAAAAATCTAAAGTCTGATAATTCTACTAATAAATCTAATATTCTTAATTATATTAATAAATATATAACTGATATTCTTGAATGGTTCAACCGTATTTTGCCAAAATTAGAAAAAACTCCAAAACTAGACTTATCATTTTCAAAAAACTTTTCTATTCCAGTAGCTGGATCATTAATTTCTGTCGCTGGTGATTTAGGACTTGAGATACTTTTTAATTTAAACGTTAGACAAAATTCAATTATATGTATTGATGACCTTGAAAGAAAATCTAAGTTATCTCTAGAAGAGATGCTTGGGTTTGTTGAATATCTAGTGCAAGAGCGTAAATGCAAAATTATTCTCATTTATAATGAAGATAATTTAGTAAAAATAGATAAAGAAGCCTTAGATGATTATCGAGAAAAAGTAATTGATAGAGAATTTACACTTAATCCAACAGTAGAAGAAAACTTAGACTTCATATTTAAAGACTATCCTGATATAGAAGTGATTAAATCAGTATTAATAAATGCTGGTACAAATAATATTCGAGTTATACGCAAAACTCGATGGCTTATTGATGAACTTATTCCCTTTATGAAAAATTGGGAGGTTAGTTTACGTCATCAAATTATTAGAAATAGTATTGTCATTAATTTATCGAAGCTTGATACTGAATTTTGTAAAAAATTTCCTAATATTAAAGATATTAAATCTACTTTGTCAATAGATCCATTAGAATATATGGGAACAGATCAAAAAGCTAATGATATCAGAAAATTTCAAATGGCACTAGAGAAAAAAACAGCTATACAAGGACAACAATTATTAAATCTATATTTTGGTTATTCTGATTTAGAAGAAGTAGATGAACTTATAATTCAGTTAGTTGAGACATCTTTATCTAAATCTGCTGAGTTGAAATTTATTGAAAAAGGTTATATTCTCAACCAAAAAGAAAAAAGAAATCAGATATTAGAAAAATTCAATGAGCTTTCAAATAAACTTTACAGATTCAAATACTATAATTCATTCGCAGATAATGAGCAAGATATGATTAAGGGAATTGTTACTTTTTTAAAAGAGAATCATCTTCAATTGAGCATTCCCCAATTTGAACAAGTTGAAAGATTTACATTAATCTTGGGACTTGATATTTCTGAATATGAAAAACCTCTATTAGAAACAATATTAACGAAAATTTTTGAACAGAATTCTTATGATAATTTAAGTGGCTTTACAAATAAACTGAGTAAATATCCTGATTTGGAAGCATCTTTCAACGAAAAAATTAAGGAATATCACCAAACATTAGATATTACTACAGCAGTGAAAAATATAATGAATCGTGATCCATATTCAAGATCACCAAGACTACAACAAGATATCGAATTTTTAAACAGTCGTACTGTTGATGAATATTCTCAATGGCTTGAACAAGGCCATCCTGAATTATTTGATATGGTTAAATGGTTTCTCAAGTCTGCTTATCAATCAGCATCTCAAAAGTTAGAACAAGCTATTCGCATATTAGCTGAATGTAGCAAGATAAATAAAATTAGAGCCAAGTTTCTTTACGACATAGACATAGATAATCCTACTAATAATCATCCTCGAAATTAATTGTTGAAAAATCTATTTATTCAACCTGGATAATTAGGTCGGACAGAATGACCACCCCACAAGATTTTTATGAAATTTGGATTTGTGGATTAGATATTAAGCGGCTTACTAAGTTGTTATTCTTATACTAACCAAAAGAGCGATGGCTTTGTCGTCTGTGGTGGGAGTTCATCTGGATAGATTAATGTAAATGCTCCCATTTCAGGGAATGAGGATGAAGCCTAGACCAATTCGTTGAAAAACAACAATAGCGACACTAATGTACAAAAGCCAGCAATCAGATTTGAACTGACGACCTTCCGATTACAAGTCGGATGCACTACCACTGTGCTATGCTGGCAGATTTAGTAATGGTTGGTTAGTAGCTTAACCATTTCTAATTATAGCATAACCAAGTAAATTGTCTAGGGTTTTATTCAAAAAAATATTATTACCCAAATTATTGCTAATTTTCTACCTAAAAGTAGTTGCATCACTGGACAAGTTGTGATTTATCTGTAAAATTTAGTGATCTTGATTACTGATAAAGTTAATAAGTTATTATTCAGAACACAAGCAAAATCTGAGTCTGGAAGTCAAGACCAAATATTTAGTACAGCATTAAACGCTGTATTATCTTTGACAAATTCAGATTAAGTAATAAAAAAACATCATTGTTCTTTACAGATCACAAGCATGGCAGCATTGATTGGACGAGATTTATTAGGTCTAGCGGATCTTAGTTCGACGGAACTGCAAGAACTTCTGCAATTGGCTACTCAATTGAAATCACAAGAGCTAAAGTTACATTGTAATAAAGTCTTGGGTTTATTGTTTTCCAAGGCTTCTACTCGCACTAGGGTGAGTTTTACAGTCGCAATGTACCAACTGGGGGGACAGGTAATTGATCTTAACCCAAATGTGACTCAGGTGAGTCGGGGTGAACCCATACAGGATACAGCTAGGGTTTTGGAACGCTATTTAGATATTTTGGCTATTCGCACCTTTGCCCAGCAAGACTTGGAAACTTTTGCTAATTATGCTAGGATTCCGGTGATTAATGCTTTGACTGATTTAGAGCATCCCTGTCAAGTGTTAGCTGATTTATTAACTATTCAAGAATCTTTTGGAACTCTGGACGGGTTGACTTTAACTTATGTCGGTGATGGAAATAATGTGGCTAATTCCCTGATGTTGGGTTGTGCTTTGGTGGGAATGAATGTGAGAGTGGCTTTTCCTGCGGGGTATGAACCAGATGGGGGAGTGGTGGCACAAGCTAGGGAAATAGCTAATAATAAAACAGAAGTGCTGCTAACTAATGATCCAGAAGCTGCTGCTAAAGGTGCATCTGTACTTTACACCGATGTTTGGGCAAGTATGGGACAAGAAGCAGAGGCAGATAATCGAATGCCTATCTTCCAACCTTATCAAATTTCTGAACAATTATTAAGTCTTGCAGATCCAGAGGCAATTGTTTTACACTGTTTACCAGCCCATCGCGGTGAAGAAATTACCGAAGAAGTAATCGAAGGTTCTCAATCAAAGGTTTGGGAACAGGCAGAAAATAGATTACACGCCCAAAAAGCTTTACTGGCAAGTATTTTAGGGGCATCATAAAGTATGAAGGTGAAAGGCTGAAGTAAGGACGGGTTGATGAATTAGCGAATAATCTTTTTTCCTTTTTTTCATTAACGGCGA
Source organism: Cronbergia sp. UHCC 0137 (assembly GCF_034932285.1). NCBI lineage: Bacteria > Bacillati > Cyanobacteriota > Cyanophyceae > Nostocales > Nostocaceae > Cronbergia > Cronbergia sp. UHCC 0137. The sequence goes on along the minus strand of NZ_JAYGHC010000019.1, from coordinate 19,481 downwards.
GGCATATCCCTAAAATTATTTCATCTTTCACCCTTCATCTTGTCTAAATTTTTGATTTTGATCTTGTTAAGGGAAGATTTTTGCAGTACAAATGTTCTAGGGACATTTGTTAATTACTTCCCCACAAATTTATGGAAAGACTAACTGAACCTCAACAAGAATTATACGAATGGCTGATAGAATATATCCGAGTATATCAGCATTCGCCTACAATTCGCCAAATGATGGAAGCGATGAATCTTAAATCGCCGGCACCTATTCAAAGCCGTTTAGAGCATTTACGCAATAAAGGGTATATTGGGTGGAATGAGGGGAAAGCGAGAACCCTGCGGATTTTACATCCTGTTAAGCAAGGTATACCAATTTTGGGGACGATCGCTGCTGGTGGTTTAATTGAACCATTTACAGATGCGGTAGAACATTTAGATTTTTCTAATTTCTCCTTACCTCCCCAAAGTTATGCTTTACGGGTAGCTGGAGATAGTATGATTGATGATTTAATTGCTGATGGTGATGTAGTATTTTTACGTCCGGTACTAGAACCACATCAGCTAAAAAATGGGACAATTGTAGCTGCTAGGGTGGAGGGACACGGTACTACATTAAAACGTTTTTATCGGGAAGGTGAAATTGTTACTCTCCAACCAGCAAATCCTAAATATAACCCCATAGAAGTCTCCGCTATGCAAGTACAGGTGCAAGGTTCTCTTGTCGGTGTGTGGCGAAATTATAATTGATTTGGTGATTGGTAATTGGTAATTGGTAATTGGTAATTGGTAATTGGTAATTGGTGATTGGGGATTGGGGATTGGGGATAAATTAATCATTCCTCCCCTGCTTCCCCTGCCCCTTGCCCCCTGCCCCCTGCCCCCTGCTTCCCCTGCTCCCTGCCTTATGTATGTAACCAAAAATCTTGTACCGCAAACTCCCACATTTAAACTTAAATTACCTTTTGTGGGAGAAAAAAGGGGTATTTATCAGGTTCAGTCTTCGTTACCAGGATATCCGAAAATGCCCTTGTCTCTGCAATTGCGGGGGTATCAACGCCAAGCTATTACTAGCTGGTTTGGGAATAATGGCAGGGGAACGTTAAAAATGGCTACTGGTAGTGGTAAAACTATTACGGCTCTAGCGATCGCTTGCGAGTTGTACCAGCAGATAGGGTTACAGGTGTTGTTAGTGGTTTGTCCCTATCGTCATCTTGTCACCCAATGGGCTAGGGAATGTGAAAAATTTAACTTAAAACCAATATTGGCTTACGACAATTTACGCAGTTGGCAAAGTCAGATATCCACCGCAATCTATAATCTGCGTTCTAATTCTCAAGGTTTTGTGACAGTGATTACCACTAATTCAACTTTAATTGGTGATGGTTTTCAATCGCAACTCAAATATTTTCCCCCGAAAACCTTGATTATTGGTGATGAAGCTCATAATTTAGGCGCACCTAAGTTAGAAGAAAGTTTGCCGCGAAATGTGGGATTGCGTCTAGCTTTATCTGCGACACCACAGAGATATTTTGATGATGGGGGAACCCAGTCTTTATTGGATTATTTTGGTGCGGTGTTACAACCAGAGTTTAGTTTAGAAGATGCGATCGCTCAAGGTGCTTTGGTACATTATTTATATTATCCCCTTTTGGTGGAGTTAACGGAGGGGGAGAGTTTAGCTTATTTAAAATTAACAAAAAAAATCGGGCGTTCTTTATTATATCGAGAAAGAGAAAATGCAGATTTTGAAGACAACGAAGATATCAAATCTTTATTAATGCAGCGTGCTAGGTTAATTGGTACAGCAGAAAATAAATTAACAGCTTTGCGCGAATTAATGGAAAGTCGTAAACACACTAGCCATACTTTATTTTATTGTAGCGATGGTTCACAAGAATCGGGACAGCGATCGTCTTTACGTCAACTCAAAGCCGTAGCGAAAATTTTGGGTGTAGACTTGGGTTATAAAGTCAGCACCTACACCGCACACACTTCTTTACAAGAAAGAGAAGCGTTACGTTGTCAATTTGAAAGTGGAGAATTACAGGGTTTAGTTGCTATTCGCTGTTTAGATGAAGGGGTAGATATTCCCGCTATTCAAACCGCAGTTATTCTATCAAGTTCAGGAAATCCCCGTCAATTTATCCAGCGTCGTGGACGAGTTTTACGTCCTCACCCCGGTAAGGAAAGAGCGACGATTTTTGATATGATTGTTTTACCGCCTGATTTGGATAGAGAAACTATTGAGGTGGAACGGAATTTATTAAAGAAGGAGTTACGACGTTTTGTTGAGTTTGCTGATTTAGCTGATAATGCTGGAGAAGCAAGGATGAAGTTATTGGCTTTGCAAAAACGGTATGGATTATTGGATATTTAAAAAGGAGTAAGAGTAAATGAACCGCGTTCACTCCGTGAACCAGAGGTAAAGACGCAAAGAAGGAAGAGTTAAGAATGAGGGAGTTGGGTGATGAGGTTGAGAGGTTGGCTTATGCGGTAATTGGTGCGGATAAAATGTGTTGCATATTTTTATAGGGAAGTTCCTGGAACAGATGTGTTCGGTCTTGTGAGACATCTGCGGGGTGGGGAGGTTTCCACTGTAGATAGAAGAACGACCGATGGACTTGGCGATCAGAGAGCGATCGCCAAATAATTGTGTTAATAATTTAAGGTAGGGAGTTTCTGCGCACCCAGCACAAGCACCAGAAAATTCAAACAACGGTTCTTGCAGTTTCAGGTGATGACATAGACAGGATAGCTGACGATGACTTATCACAAAGAATTAATAAAATTTTAGCAGTAGAAGCTATGGCAACAGGTTTAAAATTAGAAAATTGGTTAAAAGAAAAATAATAACAGGACTTACGCACGAGATAGAAAACATCAGGGTTTGAGATTGCTACGGAATCCTCGCAATGACAAAAATGCGTTAATCTTGAGTAAGTTATGAATAATTATCTGAATCTCTGCGTGAGACTAATTCATAGGTTAAATCAGCAACACAGACAACATTGATTATTGATTCAATCTGTACAGAAAACTATATTGGTGACTGTGATAATCATAGAGGGTTTATCTCTGCAATTTGGTAATTAACAATCATCTAGCAGTAGTTTTGTAGCAGAGGTATTTATGACTTCAATAGACATCAGTAAACTTCCTCTTTGGGTTCAAGAAAGAGACACAGTTTTAGAATACAGTCATCATGTCCAATGGCGCAACGGTAAAAAGCCAGATTATACCCGTTCTAATGAAAACCTTACTCGTCAAAGTATATGCAATCACCCGGCTAATTCATTAGAAACACTTGTACAAAACTTAGTGCGAACCTTTGACATTGAAGCAAATTTTAAAACTAATCCTCAACAGTGGTTATCTGTTGTTCAAGATCAGTTTTATATGGCTACTAATAATGGTACTCACTATAACTTAAATGATTTGATAGCGTCAGGTACTTATAAACTTTTAATTGGAAATACCGAACACTATCAGGCTTCAGAGGAAAACTTTGAAACTTCAGTTAATCTTTTCCATACAGCCTTTCCTGATGGTTTTTTGTGGGAGGTAATAGAAGTTTATTCAACACCACCAACGATTAATTTTAAGTGGCGACACTGGGGATATTTCAAGGGTAATTATAAAGATTATCTCCCCACCAATCAGATGATTGAAATTATTGGTATGACAGTAGTGCAAGTTACTGATAATTTCAAAATTCTTTCTTTGGAGCATTATTATGATAACACCAAGTTTTTAGAAGAACTCACATCTGGCAGGAAATTACCCGACATTCCTGTTAAGACAACTATCACTGAAGAAACCCCAAATCCTAGTTCTATTAAACAAAAAATCTGTGGTGTGTTGAAGGGAATTTTAGGAAGAGGAAAAAAGCAGCAGGATAATAATGTTACTGCTAGTCGTTGTCCCTTTGCCAATTTAGTGCGGTAATGGGAATTTAGTCGTGAGGTGCGTCAAATAAAGAACCCCACCTCTAATCCCTGACAGGTGTAGGTTTTTTACAATCAAGTAGTTTAACTCAGGTAGCTCATTTTATTATCAGTATGAATAATCAAAAGCCAAATACAGTCAGACAAAGACTCAAAGAGCCACTGAGCAAACTCCAGCTACCAACAGAGAACTTCTCAAACCCCTCAATTCCCACCCTGTTCGCCAACTTTCTTGTTTTCTGCTTGGTTTTCTGACTTTAACTGCTAATCTACTACAGGGCTTGTCTAGTGTGTTAATTCTGAATCCCTTGTCCCATAAGACTTCATGCACATTTTGTGCCGCCATATTTTTATGAGAAAGTGCCTGAAACAGCTGTTTTCGGTGTAAACTACGGTAACACCAATAATTTTCGGGACAATCCCTCCAAAAATACACAGAATTAACATACTAGGGCTTGTCTATTTGCCTTCTTCCTTGGACAACATTTCCTTCCACTCCTGTTGATAGTTTTTACTACTCCAATTCCTCTTGCTTGTAAATAACCTACTCCTGTCAGCCTCCCCTGCCGACTACTATTTATGATGGGATCTTGACATAACTACTTTCCCTTGAGCGGAAATGTTATGAATACATGACACATTGATCCCGAAAAGGCTATAACTACGTCAAATAACTGAAAAACCCTTCCTAGACCCCTTGATCAATAGGCATGAATACTGGTTAATATTAATTAACAAAACAACTCGCCGCGATCCCGAAGAAATGCTAATTATTGCATGACTAGGGAATCAAGGAGAGCAAATCACTTTAAAAACAAACTAAAACACTTAAAACTGGGCATAACCAGGAGTCAGGAATAAGAAATTCATCTGGGGTGGATGACATCTTACCAAGTATTCTACTAACCCGGGGAAATAATTTTACCTTTAAAACTACTGGAGGCCAAACTCATGGCAAAAGAACGCCCACCGCTAGACGAAATGACATTAAGGCAACTCCGTAAAGTTGCTAGTGAATATGCCATCTCTCGTTATAGCCGAATGCGTAAGTCACAATTACTGGCATCAATTCAAGAAGTTCAACGCCAAAAAATTTCGCCTAGTCTATCTCGTTCACCAGAGGCACAGGAAACCGTGGAAGCAGCAAAGTTTGAATTAGGACAAGAAGATCGTACTGGTGGGTTTCTCGCGGATGTTGATGAAGGACTCGCAGATTTACCCAATGGCTACGGTGATAGCCGCATTGTTTTATTACCCCGTGACCCTCAATGGGCTTATGCTTACTGGGATGTTCCTAAAGAACACAAAGAAGAATTACGCCGTCAAGGGGGACAACAATTAGCACTGCGGATCTATGATGTCACCGATATTGATATCGAGTACCAAAGCCCCCACAGTATTCAGGAATATCTAGCTGATGAATTGGCTAGAGAGTGGTATTTACCAATTCCTGTGAGCGATCGCGATTATGTGATAGATATTGGTTACAGAACCTTTGATGGTCGTTGGTTAGTCTTAGCTCGTTCGGCTAGAGTACACATTCCTCCTGTTTATCCTTCTGATTGGATTGAAGATGTATTTATCACCGTCAATTTTGAAGAAGATTTACGTGGTAAAACTCAATACGAACTAATTCCTCCTTCCAAAAAAATCGCTGCTACCTCTACTCCTACTGTTGCTGGTGCAAATAGCAATCCCATTTACGACGAGATATTTGGTATGGCAGAATCGGCCGAAGCTCAACGGGTGGCTGGTTCTCTGTTCGGTTCTATGCAGCAAGTACCCAGTTCTGCTCGTCCAGAACAGGCAATCAGTTCCTACGTTTTCCCCTCTGGTGTGGGAATGTGGGCAGTTCCTACGGTTTCTGGTTTAACTATGTCTGGTGTAGGAATGTCTGGTGTAGGTTTCTCAGCTTCTGCTGTACCTGTACGTCCTCGGAAGTTCTGGTTAATTGCGGATGCTGAATTGATTGTTTATGGTGCAACTGAACCTGATGCTACTGTAACAATTGGTGGTCGTCCCATCAAGCTAAATCCAGATGGTACATTCCGTTTCCAAATGTCCTTCCAAGATGGTGTAATTGATTACCCAATTTTGGCTGTGGCTGCTGATGGTGAACAAACCCGTTCTATTCACATGAATTTTGAGCGTGAAACCCCATCTCGCAATACCAACACCAAAGATGAAGCTGTTTTGGAATGGCTCGCATAAATAGGTTTTTACCATAAATGCAAATTCTAGATCCCCTATTTCTTAAAGAAGTCGAGGATCTTTTTTTGGGTTGGTGATTAGGCATATCGTTATCGTAAACGTGCCTTTGCCTTGGTTAAATTTCTACATTATCCCGTAAATTATACTAAAAACGGTTAGGACATGGACTTTTACAAAATGACGAAAAACCCAGATTTGTAAGGGTTTAGCAATGCTAAACCCTTACCCACAGAATCAAATGATTAAGCCGTGTTTAGTATAAGAGAATCGTGCAAACGAGTTATTACAGTGCCAAATTTTGCCTAATTGTTATGCTACTGAGTGTAAGAATATGAGTAGAGTTTTAGAAAAAATATGGCCGTATTACCCACCGGAAAAGATAATCCTACTTATTTTCCTTTGCGTATTTTTTTACGCGAATACATAGGAGAAACTAAAAAATTAACAATTTTGGTTACACTACCTAACTCTATATGGATTCCCAGAGTAGGAGAAAAGCTAGTCTTGCCAAGACTACATCATTTTAGTGGAACACCTTCGCAAGTATTAAAAGTTGAAGATGTTTTCTATAGATTTGATGATGCTGCCGTTTGCATTATTTGTGAGAAGCAGTTTTTGTAGGTTGGGTTAAGCGACAGCGCAACCCAAC
>NZ_JAYGHC010000019.1:0-12630 GCF_034932285.1 Cronbergia sp. UHCC 0137 | reverse complement strand
AGCTTAACCGACAGGTATTGCGTCAGGATCTTAAAATTAGTGATTTTAGTCTAAATTATTCTGTCTGACGCACCCTACAGACTACAAAATATCTGAAAATTAATAACTAGCAACTTGATTTAAAACAGGTTTACCAGTCGATACAGCCTGTTCAACAATATCAATTGCTCTCTTTGTTCCCCCTGCTTTCTTAATTGCTTCCTGTAACCGCAAAGCATTCTTTTTATAACTATCTTCAGTCAAAACTTTTTTAATAGCAGTCCGTAAATTATCAACATTGACTTTTTTTACAGGTACAGCTTCCCCACATCCTGACCAAACTATTCGGGAAGCTACCCCTGGTTGATCATTAGCAATAGGAATGGCTACCATTGGTACACCATTTGTTAAGCATTCCAATGTGGTATTTAATCCTGCATGAGTAATAGTTAAATCTGCTTTTTCTAATAACTGTAATTGTGGTGCATAACGAACTACTAAAGGATTTCCTGCTATTCCTTGGAGAACTTCAGGATCAGCCGAACCACCCAAAGAGATTACCAATTGTGCATCTAAATCTTGGCAAGCTGTGGCAATTTTTTGGAAAACTGGCAATAACCGATTTTGTAAAGTTCCCATTGAAGCATAAATTAAAGGTTGTCCTGTTAATTTATCAAAAGGAAAATCAGCAACTTCCCGACCAACTGCACTATGATATGGTCCTGTAAAATGAAACCAATCAGGTAAATTTTGCCGAGGAAATTCTAATTCCGCAGGTTGTTGACTAATTTGAGCTAATTGAGAATAACGTTGATTTATGTTAGAGTATGCGGGTAAATTTCTTTCTCGGCGATAGTTGTCTATTAATTCTGTCATAGGTTGAGTAGCCCGGTTTAATAATTTATAACCTAATTTGTTACGCAATTTTGCCCACCAAGCTGAACTATAGGACCAATTTGTCATGAAAGGGGGAACACTGGGTTCTCGATTTAAGACAACAGCACTGCAAATAGTAATGAAGGGAAGACTGGAAACATCTGCAATAGTCCCTCCTTGTGACATAGTTTGATCTATTAATAGTGCTTCTATACCTGCGTCTTTGATAACTGTTGGGGCATCTCTGAGAGAAATATTAGTATTATCTGTAAAAATAGAGATGGTATATTTCAGTGCTTCTTGTCCGCTTAATTCTCCTAATTTATCAAAAGATGCTTTCGTTGAACCCAATGGAAATTCAGATTCACCAATAACTCGAAATTCCAAACCTGCTGCTTGTGCTTTGGGTTGAGCATCAAGAATACCAATTAAGGTAACACGATGTCCACGCTGTTGTAATTCTTTTCCCAATGGTAGGATTGTATTCCAATGTCCGGTAGATGCAGGACACATTAAGCCATAATGAGTCATAATCGTATTTTCTGGTTAATTACAATGATATATACCAGAAAAGTGTCATATAGATTTAAAGTATAGGTATTTCCGTTTAAAAGTGCTTATTGTAATTTCCGTAACTTATGTTTAGTTTTGCTTCTTTTTTATAGTGATTTAGGATCGAAATTACAATTTTCTCAACTTAACAGTGTTGCACGTTAATTTCTATTTTGTCTAAGTAGTTGTTCTAAAATTTTTTCTAGTCGTTCTACAGCAGCATTAGTTGATAGTTGACTATCCCGCAATTCCAGAACCACATCATTAACCACAGTGTTGCGGATTGTAATATTATCTACAAAATCATCAACTTTGTCGGTTAAACGGTCAACTTTGTCGGTTAAACCATCAACCTTGTCGGTTAAACCATCAACTTTGTCAGCTAAACGGTCAACCTTCTCCCCCATAACTTGAACCGTTACGGATAGTCCATCAAGCTGCCTTTGTGTAATATCTTGCCTATCAGCTAATCTATCAATGCGTTTATGAGCAGCTTCAGTATAAGAAGCAGATGATATCAAAAGCTGCTTAACGGTTTCAAATTCATCCTCTAATCGGTCGAGTCGGGTATTCGTGTCCATTGGCTGGTGATTAGCCATATCGTAAACTTGCCTTGGTTGAATTCATTTCTACATTATCCATTAAATCACGAGAATTGTAGGAAAGATAGCGATCGCCATCGCTCGTTTAAAGTCAATGATTGTCAGGGTTTAGCATTGCTAAACCCCTAACCACTTTCTTATTTTTAATTTTGTCCGACTACTTATTATTCAATTACGGCAATACATTCAATTTCTACTAACACATCTTTTGGTAAACGGGACACCTCAACGCAAGCACGAGCCGGGGCTGTATCTTCTGGGAAGAATTTAGCATAAACTGCATTCATGGCGGCGAAATCATTCATGTTAGCTAGAAAAACACTGGTTTTAACGACATCTTCAAAATTTGCCCCGGCTGCTGTCAAAATGGCTCCAATATTAGCCATTACCTGTTCCGTTTGCTTGGTTACATCTTCTGTGTAAAGAACATTGCCTAAACGGGGATCAATGGCAATTTGTCCAGCCACAAATAACATTTGCCCAGCAGCGACAACAGCCTGGTTATAGGGTCCGACAGGTGTAGGTGCTTTATCAGTACGGATAATTTTACGAGTCATAGATATCACCTTTTTTAATTTTGTTTGTTGTTGACCTTTTTTTGGATTAACAAAGAGGCGATCGCTTCGTCGCACCATTCAATCCACATGGTTTCGTAGCGAATACCGCACCTTAAAGTTAGATAGATGTGTCGTTGTGGACGAGATAGTTGATCTAGATCGCCAAATTCTACTTCGCTAGAACGATAATACTCCAGTTTCTGCTGATGGAATTGCTTACGACGTTCAATTTCACTGATCAGGATGTCTTCAGAGACTATAAATCCACTGCGTACTTTCACCAGTAAATCCTCACGGATGGCCGTTGCTTGGGAGGGTTCGGCAATCCAAGAAATCAGTTCTTGCCTACCTACATCGGTGAGGGAATAGATTTTTTTGTCGGGACGAACCGATTGTGCCAATATTTCCACTTTTACCCATTCTTTCTCCTGCATTCTTGCCAGTTCTCGATATATCTGCTGGGAGGTGGCTTGCCAATAGCAACTTACTTTTTCATTAAATTCTTTACTCAGATCGTAGCCTGTTTGAGGAGACTGAAGCAAGATGGTGGCGATCGCATGGGCTAGGCTCATAATTTTTTTGTTGACATAAACAACAAGTTGCATATACCGTATAGTTTATACAACTAATTTCATAACAATTGGTTGTATATTGCAACGCTTCTTGTCAACGTAGCACGAAAATGAGTAGCTAACATTATGGAAGCCCAAATTCGGAAGATAGAGGATGAAGTCGCCTTGGCTTTAAAACATCCGAGAAAGATAGGAGTGAGGAATCTGTTGATTGCCGGGGTGGTGATAGCGATCGCCTTGGGCATCTATCAACGGTTGTCTGCTGAACAGGAAGTTGCGGTTTCTCCCCCATTGGCAGTACAAGTGATCGAACTCAAGCCTGTACAATCATACCAAGTAACGCGCTTTTATACAGGGGAAGTAGTGGCCACTCGCCGCAGTGATTTGGGCTTTGAAAGGGGGGGTAAAGTTATTGAAATCAAATTTAATCGCGGGCAAACCGTGGAAAAAGGTGCGGTAATTGCCCGGTTAGATACACAAAATCTCAAAGCCCAATTAGCACAATTAGCAGCACAAAAATTGCGTGCAGTGGCAGAATTAAGGGAATTGGAGAATGGACCACGGCAAGAAACCATTGCGGCTGCACGTTCCCAGGTAGGAGATTTAGAAAATCGGTTGCGGCTGGAAACTATTCGTCGCGATCGCCGCCGTTCTCTGTACGAAGAAGGAGCGATTTCCCGTGAACAGTTGGATGAAGTAGCCTTTAATCGGGATGCCCTGGCGGACCGCCTAGCGGCTAGTCAGAGTGAATTAGCAGCATTGCAAAACGGAACACGTCAAGAACAAATCGCTGCCCAAGCCGCTACGGTGGCACAAATTCAAGCCAGTATGGGCGAGGTGGAAATCAATATTCAGAAAAGCATCCTCTACGCGCCCTTTCGGGGTGTAATTGGGGAGCGAAATTTAGATGAAGGTACTGTGGTGCAAGCGGGACAGCCAATTGCGCGCCTAGTGGAAAGTCTAGCCCCGGAAATAGAAATCGGTGTACCGCCCCAAGTCATACAGACATTGAATGTGGGAAGCCGCCAACAGGTACAGATCGGCGATAGCGAAGCGCTGCGAAGCGAACGCTTTTATCCAGCCCAAGTTCTGGCACATAAACCGGAGATCAACCCCCAAACCCGGACTCGGACGGTGGTTTTGCAATTGATTTCTACCAATCAAACTATGCCAGCATCGGGAGAAATCGCCCGTCTACAAGTGAAGCAAATGGTATCTACCCAAGGATTTTGGTTGCCAGCATCGGCATTGATTAAGGGAGAGAGGGGATTATGGTCTTGTTTTGCGATTGCTTCAGAGGGAGGAACCGATCGCGTTGAACGACGGGATGTGGAAGTTTTGTATACCCAAGGCGATCGGGTCTTGGTGCGTGGAACAATTGTCCCTGGGGAAAAGGTTGTCAACAGTGGCACTCACCGTTTGGTTGCTGGGCAAATTGTGAAAATTTAAAGAAACGAACCACAGAGGCACAGAGGACACAGAGTTATGAGAGTTTGAGAGGTTTTTTGCGTTTTTTATTTGGAAGTTCCTGATCTTTATTGACTGATATATGGCACGGCTATTTTTTCGCAACTTACGCTTACTATTGTTGACGATTTTTCTGATTGTGGTTTGGGGAATTGTCACTTTTCAATCTTTACCCCGACTGGAAGACCCTGAACTCACTTCTCGCTTTGCCCTAGTTACTACCTTTTTGCCAGGGGGAACTACGGAACGCACTGAATCCCTCGTGACTGATCCGATTGAAGGTAAAATTGCCGAAATTCCTGAAGTGAAAACCTATGAGTCCACATCGCGAGCCGGGGTTTCCACCATTGCTGTAGAATTACTTGATAGTGTGAGTAAAAATCGTGTACCCTTGGTGTGGTCACGGGTGCGGGATAAATTGCGGGATGTGCAAGGGGAATTGCCCAGGGAAGCCAGTGAACCAGAATTAGATGAAGGACAAGTCCGTGGTTATGCCCTGGTGACTGCACTGACTTGGCAACAGTCTGATCCACCGAACTACGCCATTTTGCGGCGACGGGCAGAGTTGTTAAAAAATGCCTGGCGATCGCTCTCTGGTACAGATGAAGTGGAAATTTTTGGCGCACCCCAAGAAGAAATCACGGTGAATGTTAATACACAGACTCTTGCTAGTTTAGGAATTACGGCCTCAGAATTGGCAGGACAAATTCAACAAAGTGATGCTAAAACTTCCGCTGGTCAGTTTCGTGGTGACAATACCCTACTCTATCAAGTCCAAGGAGAATTGGATACCCTAAACCGTTTGCAGCAAATACCGGTGCGCTGTTCTAACTGTGAATCTAACCGGGAATTTCGGCTTTTAGCAGACATCGCTACCATTGAAAAAGGAATTGCTACACCGCCCACAGAATTAGCATTTACTTCAGGTAAGGCAGCGATCGCTGTTGGTGCTTATGTGCAGCCACAATATCGTCTGGATCGTTGGGCAGTGGAAGCACACAAAGTTATTGATACCTTCCGGGCTGATTTACCAAAGGGGATACAGTTAGAAATTGTCTTTGATCAGAGTCGTTATGTGACTGCCCGATTGAATAATCTGATCAGTAGTTTGCTGTCTGGTACTTTCATCCTCTTTGTCATTTGCATTTTCATGATGGGTTGGCAACAGGCCTTGGCCGTACAGATGGCGTTGCCGCTTTCAGTAGCGATCGCTCTGATCGTCATGGGCTTGTTGGGCATTCCCTTACATCAAATGTCGGTGACGGGGCTAATTGTCGCCCTGGGTATTCTGATTGATAATGCGATTATTCTCGTTGATGAGATGAATATCCGCCTCAAAACGGGAATGTCTTTAGAAACTGCCATTGAACAAACTGTGCAGTATCTCCGCGCTCCTTTATTTGGCGGAACTCTCACCACTGTCTTCTCCTTTGCCCCCATTGCCCTACTTCCAGGTGCAACTGGTGAATTTGTCGGGACGATTGGTTTGAATGTGATTTTGGCAGTGCTGGCTTCCCTCCTGGTGGCCTTAACGATTACCCCCGCAATTACGGCCAAAATTTATCAATGGCATCATCAGGAGGCAGGGGGCAGAGGGCAGGAGGCAGAGGGCAGGGGTTATGAGTGGAATCGTAGTCGCTGGTTCACCCAGAAAGGCATAATCTATCATGCTATTGGCAAACGGGAATGGTGGCAAGCCGGATTTTCTAACTCTGCACTGAGCGCGTGGTATCGCGGTTCTTTGCACTGGTCTTTGAGGTATCCCAAACGGGCGATCGCCTTGACGCTGATTTTGCCTGTGATCGGGTTTAGTCTCATGACTACTTTAAGTTTACAATTCTTTCCCCGTGCCGATCGCGAACAGTTTACGGTAGAGTTAGAATTGCCTCCTACCAGTTCTCTAGGGCAAATTCAACAATTTACACAACAGCTAGAAGCTACCTTACGCCGCTATCCTCAAGTTCAACAAGTGTATTGGTTTTTGGGCAAGAGCGCCCCTAAAGTCTATTACAACCAACTGACTAATCGGGAGAACGAAAGCAGTTTTGCTGGGGCGATCGTCCAGACCAATGGTATTGCTGCTGATTCCTTAATTCGCCAACTGCAAACGGAATTTAACAGCACCTTTCCTAATGCCCGTGCTTTGGTGCGTCAGTTTGAACAGGGTCCACCTTTTGAAGCCCCAATTGAGTTACGAATTTACGGTTCTGATGTCGATCGCCTCCAAGAATTAAGTGAACAAATCCGAACAGTTTTGACGACAGTTCCCACCATTACTCACGTCCGCAGTCGCATCAACGATGTGCTTCCCCAACTCTCCCTCGATATTGATGAACCAGAAGCGCGATCGCAGGGTCTAAGTCATCGAGAAATTGCTCAACAATTGCAAATCATCACTGAAGGGGTCAACGGTGGCACAATTTTAGAAGATACGGAAGAAGTTCCTATCCGAGTCCGCCTTAGTAATAGCGATCGCGCTGATTTGAGCCAATTACAATCGCTGAATCTGCTACCGAGTAATCGCCAGGGCTACATTCCCTTAGAAACCATTGGTAAACTCAGTTTAATCCCCAAAAATGCTGCCATCACTCGCAAAAACGGTCGCCGAGTCAGCACTGTCCAGGGCTATCTCACCGCCGGAACTTTACCTGCCAACGCCCTCGCTGATTTTCGTCAACGGTTACAAAACTCTTTTTCCCTGCCCCAAGGCTATAGCCTGGAATTTGGTGGTGAAGAAGAAGAACGTAACAGCGCCACTGGTGGACTACTTGGTTACAGTATCGTGCTAGGGATTGCCCTGGTGGTAACTCTTGTACTTTCGATGAACTCCTTCATCCTTGCGGGTTTGATTGGCATCGTGGCCATTCTTTCCATCGGGTTGGGGGGATTATCGGTGTGGCTGTTCGGCTATCCCTTTGGCTTTAATCCCATCATCGGCACTGTAGGACTGATTGGGGTGGCGGTGAATGATTCGATTACTGTTCTCACTGCTTTAAAAAGTGATACCCTAGCTCAGACAGGCGATAGAAAAGCAATGGTGGAAACCATCATCCACACTACGCGCCATGTCCTCACAACCACCTTCACTACCATGGCAGGTTTTATCCCCCTGATTCTCGCCGGTGGTGGATTTTGGCCTCCTTTGGCAGTGGTGATTGCAGGTGGTGTGGGTGGTGCAACTATTCTCGCCCTTTACTTTATCCCCTGTTCCTATTTATTATGGCGATCGCCGTCGGTGATGCCAAGCAAGGGCAAAACAGAAGTCGTAGAGGTTTGAAGGGAACTACAAAAAATAAATTATCCGATTTTTGAGATCCCAATAATTTCTCTTCTTCTAACTCTTCCCTCCCCCTGCCCCCTGCCTCCTGCCCCCTGCCCCCTGCCTCCTGCCCCCTGCCTCCTACCCCTACTTATTGCCACGGTGAAGGGATAGCTGTTTTGGAAATAACTTCTTTCGCCATCAGCCTAACTGCGGTTTTCCCACAATTAGGACATTCAACTTCTAAATACTCTGAAGCTGTGACATCCACCTCACACAATAAACCTTGTTTACAATGCCAACACTCACAAATTATTCTACTAACAGGCTCATCACAATCTAATATCTTGACGTGTTGAAAATTTGTGGTTTCGGTTTCTGGCTTTCTGGGCTTAGGGAATTTTTTTAGTTCTTTGACTTCCATCGCTTTACCTGCTCTAATTCACCAAAATTAAATGCGTTTTCATCATACAAGATCAAATTAGGAGATTCAAAGCCCCGATCTAAAGAACGGGGTTGAAAACCTTATTTAGTCAGCAATGCAGGTTCTTTGACTGGTTGCATCAATAGTTGGGTATATAGTTGATCTAACTGACTAGCTACTCCATCCCAGCTAAATTTATTAATCACACGTCTTTGACCAGCTTCACCTAATTTTCTTGCCCATTCTGGATCACTAAGAATGCGGTCGATCGCTTTGCTAAAGGCTGCTACATCCTGGGGTGGTGCTAATAATCCGGTTTGTTCAGGAACAACGGTAAACTGGAGTCCACCGACATCACTGGCTATAACTGGGGTTCCACTGGACATCGCTTCAATTGCTACTAATCCAAAGGGTTCGTAATGACTGGGAACAACACAAACATCGGTAGCGGCGTAATATGTTGGTAATATTGTTTGGCTGAGAAGACCTGGAAGGGAGGTAAATTCACCCATCCCCAATTCGTTGATTATTCCCTCAATGCGATCGCGCTCTCTTCCATCGCTATTTCCTGGGGTACTTCCACCACCAATAATTAATTTTAGGTTTTCTGAACCATAAAATTTAGACTCGCGCACAGCACGCACTAAGGTTTCTATTCCCTTACGTGGGTCAAATCGTCCTACATACAAGATTACTTTGGCTTCTGGGTCAATTCCTAAAGCCTCTCTGGCCGCTGTTCTATCGACTGAACCAAATCGGCGGATATCTGTACCGCAAGGAATCACATCAATGTAACCTTGAGGGGAAACGAGCGATCGCATATGATCCTGTTCTTGCGGACTGGTGGCCACGATTCTTTCGGCTGTTTCCAAAACTTCTTTTTCTACAGCTAGGCGTTTAGTGGCAACCACAGGAATGTTTTCAACTGTATTATATTTAACTACTCCTAATGAATGGTATGTGTGAACCTGTTTGCTTCCTTGGATTTGCTTTAGCTGCATCCCTACCCAGCTAGAAAGCCAGTAATTCGTGTGAACCAACTCATATTTAATGCCATTTTCTTTTTGGAATTTTAATAACTGTTCTACAAATTCTGGCAAGTATTTAAAACCGTTATCTCTGGGAACAAACTCCACAGGACCAGCCGTTAAACGAATTGTGCGACAATTGGGGTTATGTTGAACTATTTCTTCTTGGTCTGGGCTGACTTTGCGGCTAAACATATCAACTTTCCACCCTAACCGACTCAGAGCTTCACCCACTTGGAGAACATATACATTTTGTCCTCCGGCTTCCTCTTTTCCGATTTCAATAGCCGGATCACCATGGACTGAAATCAAGGCAATACGTTTGTCTGTGGTAGAGTTCATAAATTTGTGTGTTGTAGATTGTCACAAAATACTAAGCGTTTACAAGCTTGCACCCATCACGCTTACTATAAGTCATTTAAGTAGTTTGATTAATTTTATCTTAATTTAATTATGTCAAATATTCTCAGATATTTACTAACTCAGTTGGTTGTTTAATTGAATATTTATATTTGTTTTTTTTATATATAAGTCTCTAATACTTGTGATAGATGTAGTTCTATAAATTTGATACAAACAGGGAAATTCTATCTATTATAGATATTAAAAATTAATCCATAATAGACTTTTGCTGTGCCAATAACTCAGCACATTAAAGTAGATTTTAGGTATTTTGATTTGTTGGTTTTAACTATTTAAACCTATCAAAATAGCAATGCCAATTAAGCGTCAATTTACGGTCATACATTGTCAAAGGCAATACCTTAATTATTCAACTTTTTTCCTGGGGTAGCTACCTTAAAAAAGGTATTAACTTATACTATTCTTATTTTCTAAGACTTTTTGTTAGGTAAGATACAGTTTTTAGAAAAATTACATATACTTTTAATCCCTGCCTTCTGCCTCGGGAGCATCCCAGTTTGGACATTGAGTAATTATACTTGGTGGCTAAAGGCTTGAAATTTAAGACTTCTATGGGGTCTTGACATCAGATCATATTTACCAGGTTGCCAAGTGGGATACTCCCTCTGGTTCGTTACAGTTAATTAAGCATTCAACAAATTCTAATGTTTGAGCAATGTTACCCAAGCGAATGGCGATCGCTAGTTGGTTTGAGTCGAGGGGGAATATTATTTCCCGCCCCTCTCAGTTAGATCCGTGCGTACCCGTTTCCGTGTACACGGCTCCCGATGTTCTTAGCTTTGGCTTTTGCTCATGTGTATGTAATCGTGGCAGCTTTCATGAACAGCTAGAAGGTTTTTAGGTTTGCAATTGTTATGATTTGCATCAACATGATGCAGATGTACCTTCTCGTCACTGAGCATTTTTAATCCACAATGTCCACATTTATGGTTTTGCCGTTTGAGGGCTTTAGAGGTCTCGTTATTATAGAGCTTGCTGTTACGCTCGCTCCAATAATTCAAATCTCCGTCGTAGGGTGATTTCTCACCTTTGACATTGATATATTTGTTTTCGGAGTAGGGAACTTTTGGGAACGCTTTACCTATCAATTTTGTACAGGTATCCCGATTTTGCTTAGTTTCCTTATTGAATACCTTGAATGTTCTGTGGTTGATGCGCCATAAGGAGAACCTTGACCCATCCATCTTGCAGAAGCGGTGGTAATTCCTCCAACCTCTAACTACGGGGGCTAATTTCTCAGCCTTTGTGGTAGCACCATAATTCGAGTTGTTGACGATGGCTTTTACTTTCTTACGAAAAGCTTTGTAATTGTCCACTGAAGGAACGCATCTAAACTTTCCGTTTTTCTGGACTTTGAAGTTCCAGCCGAGGAAATCAAAACCATCTGTCGTGGCGGTTAGCTTTGTCTTTTTCTCACTGACTTTCATCCCCCGCTCTGCTAAGAACTGACTGATTTTGTCCAGTATTTCTGTGGCATCGTCTTGAGGTCGAAGTATTATCACCATGTCATCCGCATAACGGATTGTTGGCTCAATAATCCTTTCCTTTGGGGTTTTGTTAGTGATTCGTTTATTAGAATCCTCGTGGTATCTATGAATACTTTCAATCCCATTTAAGGCGATGTTAGCTAATAGTGGACTCACCACCCCACCTTGAGGAGTTCCTTGTTCAGGAAACTCTGGGTTAACTCCGGCTTTGAGACATCGGAAAATTCCTTATCTTATGCTTTTAGGAGCAATGAGTTTATCCATAATGGCAGTGTGGTTTATCCTGTCAAAGCATTTTTCGATATCGAGTTCTATAACTCGTTTATCTATTCCATTGGCTTTGGAGTTTAAGTTGTTGAACAGTTGTCTCTGCGCGTCATGCGCCGAGCGTCCCGTCCTAAACCCGTAGCTCCTGGCGTGGAAGGTTGCCTCGTGTGCTGGTTCTAATGCGTATTTGACAAGGCATTGATAAGCCCTATCTGCAATAGTGGGGACTTTGAGAATCCGGGTTTTACCATCCTTTTTGGGGATGGGTATTTCGCGTAATCCCTGGTGTTTCCAGTTATTAACTTCGGTTCTAAGCTTTTCACTCAGTTGAAACCTTTGCTCGAATGAGAGCGCGGTTTGACCGTCTATTCCCGCTGTCTTTTTCCCAGTATTTAGCTGTGATACTTGACGGATAGCCAGTAATCTCGCTGCGGTGGATTTCAGAATCAGCTTTTGTAAGGACTGCGCTTTCCGCTTGTCGCCAACTTGAACCGCTTTATACACGCGTTTTTGTAGGCGGAATAAGTTACGGCGGAATTTCTTCCAAGGTAACGTCTTCCAGGATTCACTAGAGTTGTCTCTGTGTCTAATCATGCTCTGCTCCAATCTGTGTATTCTGAACACCTCAGACCAATTACGGTCTGTCCTACCCGAATTGAAGGAGTTCCGCTGCTCGTCCAGCCTACTTAGGGTTCGACCGCCCTTAGACCCTCAATCCGTTTTTATTCGTTCCCTCGATTGATTGATAGTTCCGTTAGGTGTAGCCACTTCAACCATTGGATTCCCTGGACTCTAGCCGCTATAAGTTGAAGGATGCGGCGGGAATTAGCTCCAATGAATTCAGGTTTTTGGTGTTGTGTCCTGCTTGCTAATAGGTTGCTTTTCTAGGCTATATTTCACCGTGGGAACTCCCCGTTAGCGCCAAGTGTCATCTCACAACAGATGTCTGATTGCGCCCTGTTCCCAGCTTTGACCTCCCGAAACCGAGTCGGGTCATCATGGGCAGATAGGGAGTCATACCTGAGCCTGGTAGATGGGACTTTCACCCATATCAGACCGAGAGTTCAACCTTCTTCCATGATTGGATTAGGTTGGTTAGCTTATGTACGGATTGATTACCGTGATTCAGCTATACTC